>JAYVVR010000281.1:0-11177 GCA_043786835.1 Armatimonadota bacterium
GCTTATGCTCTCCTTGCCGTCACCGTTTCGTCTATTAACATCAAGAATATCCCCCGCCGCCGGTGGCGGCTCCTGCACTATGGCTCCTATGCAGTGCTCGGCCTCGGCATGCTGCATGCCCTGACGATTTCCAACGAGTTCGCCCAATACGAGCCGTTCCGCATCGAAGAACCCGACAAATTCCTGCTGCTATTCGCCGCCGCGCCTCTCGTGCTGCTATTTCCACTCTGGCGCATCATCGCCGCCCGCCGCCTCCGCGCAGGAAAAACAGCCTGAGTGGTGTGTTACCACAAAAGAGGAAGTCGGTGTGTGATTAGTTTGCCGTGGAGCCGAGGCGCTCATACACTTCGTCGGCGGGCAGGTCTTTTGCCTGAGAGGCGGACACGGCAAGCTGGTCGCAGCGCTCGTTCTCAGGGTGGCCGGCGTGGCCTTTGACCCACTCGAAACGGATTTCGTGCAAGTCGCAGAGGTCGAGCAGCACCGTCCACAAGTCCGGGTTGACGGCTTTCTCTTTTTTGTTGCGCTGCCAGTTGTTCGCCCGCCACCGAATCGCCCAGCCCTGCGTAATGCCCTGCGCGACATACTGCGAGTCGGTGTAAACTGTCACCCGGCATCCAGGCTCGAGTGCCTTCAAGCCCGCAATCGCGGCCATCATCTCCATGCGGTTGTTGGTCGTTCGGCGAAACCCGGCGGAAAGCTCATGCCGCTTTTCGCCGTCGGCTACAAGGACGCCGTAGCCGCCGGGGCCGGGATTGCCCGAGCAGGCCCCATCGGTATAAATTGTGATAGGTTTAATTTCGTTTATCATAGCTCTCCTGCGGTTTCGAGTGGGACAGAACACGCGCGGCAATCAGGAAGGCAATAAAGTCGAGAACTGCCGCGCAGAAGAACGAGATGCCGGGGATTTTGACCGCGGCATGAGGACGGGTAAAGTAAGCAAAGAGGGCAGTGGCGGCGACGGGGCCGACAATCCCGGTCAGGCTGGCAAGGCTCGTCAGCGCCCCTTGAAGCGTTCCCTGAGCGTCGTCGCTGATTTCCTGCGACAGCAGTCCCTGGGTCGCCTGACCCACTAAGTAGCTCAGGCCACCGCCAAACATCACCACGTAGACCATCCACACTTTGTCGGCCAGCGCATAGCCGAGATATTCCGCCGTACCGACAAC
This sequence comes from Armatimonadota bacterium, assembly GCA_043786835.1. GTDB lineage: Bacteria > Armatimonadota > Armatimonadia > Armatimonadales > Capsulimonadaceae > JANXMY01. The sequence goes on from JAYVVR010000281.1 coordinate 1,164, forward strand.
CAGGCCAATCAGTACGGCCCGGCGCTCGCCGAACAGCGGCAGCAGGAAACGCGCCAAACCCACCTGGAAGATGAGTGCGACGACCCCGACGACGGCCAGCGAAAAGCCGTTCTCTTTGGTCCCCCAGCCAAACCGGGCCGTCATAAACAAGACCCAGGTGCTCTGCAGGCTTTGAAGGGCCAGGTTTGACGCCAGCAGGGACCAAGCCATGCCTTTGACCACCGGATACTGCCCCAGCATTTGCAGAACGCCGAAAGGATTAGCCTCGCGCCAGGCAAATGGACGCCGATTTTCAGGCTTTAATGACTCCGGTAGGACCAGCAGGCCGTAGACCAAATTGATGCCCGAGAACGCGGCGGCGACCCAGAACGGAACACGCGAGCCATAGGCCCCGAGCAGGCCGCCGAGGGCCGGGCCGGCAATAAAGCCGACGCCGAACGCCGCCCCAATCAGCCCGAAGTTCTGCGCCCGCTTCTCCGGTGGGCTGACATCAGCGATATACGCCGATGCCGTGGTAAAGCTCGCGCCGGTAATCCCCGCGAGGATCCGCCCGACATACAGCCAGGCAAGTGTCGGGGCCAGCGCCTGAATGACGTATTCCAGCCCCGTAAAGCCGAGGGCCAGTAGCAGCACGGGACGCCGCCCGTAGCGGTCCGAGAGCGCCCCGAGCAGCGGGGCGAATGCAAACTGCATCAAGCCGTATAGCCCAAGGAGCAGTCCGTAGTCTTTTGCCCCGGCGCTCAGGCCATGCCCGGACAGCTCGGCAACAAACTTCGGCAGGATAGGAATAAGAAGGCCGACGCCCATTACGTCAATCAGCAGGGTCACAAAGATAAAAGCCAGGCCGGGCGCGTGCTTCAAACAAACTCTCTTAACTAAAACCTAATGCCATGCCTAGCTTAGCGCCAGAGGGGATACTGCCGGCGGTAACATGGTCGCCGAGGGCCTCAAACTCCGCCCGCGAGAAGTAACGCACCACCGCTTGTCGGGAGCTTTTGGGAAACTCCACCTGGGGGTAATGCTCATCCAGTGCAGCGTCCAGCCGACTGTGCTACCAAACCCTAATTAACCCATGTTACCCCATTTTTCGCGCCGGCGTTGCAGTGCCGCTCGGACGGGCGGGACAGCACGAAAACAGTGCTGCCGGCACTGTCGGTAACAATTTCGTCGTCCATCACCGAGCGAAGCGGAGCGCTGGCAGGCGGCCTGCCAGGACAACTACTTTGCCCCGGCCCAGCGGCATCCCGCGCGTCAGGGAATTGATATAGATGTATTCCGTCGCCCCGCGCTCGGAGTTCCCCGGCGCGGGCTGACTTCCCCTTTGCCCTCAATGCCCGAACTGAACTCGCGGATCTACTGCTGGTCTGCCAAATGAGTCGCCTTCGCCAGTGCGCTGAGACCTTTACGGACAATGCCGAACTCCCTTTGCCAGCCGTCCCGGCGATTGCCACGTGGCGGGTCCGCCGGCGCAGTCCTGGGATAGACTTCTCCCGGTTTACCATCGCTGCAAACCCGGAAAAGTTGACGCAGACAAAGCGATAGCGGCCATCGGGCAGCGCATAGAATACTTTCGGCAGGGGAACACCGCCGAATGCTCCGGCGGCACGGTCCGGTGCGCAGGACCTGATCCAGAGATTTCCGCTCTCAAAGCGGTCTCGCCAGTTGGAAAGGCGTTTTTGGCCGAGCCGGCCCAGCTCCTGATGCAAAACGGGTTTGTGCTGCCCGGCTCCGGGTCAATGCCGGCATCCAGCAGAGAGACTCCCGCGACTCCGTATGGCGGCGTCACCAGTAGCCGTTGTGATAGGCTCCCGGCAGGAAAGACGGCGTAACCTGCAAATTAAAGAAGCGGGCGCGGGGGAACTGGACTTCGATAGAGACTTTGGTCCCGAACGGCGCAGCCCTCGGCATTAAGAGGCAGGTGCAGCGGGGATCGGGGTACTGGTCGGCGACCGCCTGGAAATTGATGGTGTGGGCCGGCGGGCCGGCGCTTTGCCATCTAACCAGCCCTTGATATATATTTCTAACGCATCCGATTTGTGCTGCGCTTCGTCAATCGCCGCGCTCCGGTTTGGAAAGTCGGGAAAGTGCGACGGCTTCGGGGCAATGATCAGCCCCAAAGACCGTGCTTTTGGAATGGACGCAGGCACGGCGACAAGCAGCAGCGCAAAAAGAGCGATTACTCCCCGCTTTATTGTCTTTGTTCTCTTTCGATAAAAGATGCGCTGGTCTGCCGAAAAGTTCCTCTGCTCGAAATCTTTACACAATCTTTATCTCGCCCTCCCGCTTCTTTATAAGTTCTTTATATGCAATCGGCTACTATCACGCTAGACAAAGGAGGCAGTGATGCAGGACTTTTTGTTTCTCGGCGCTGTGCTGATATTTTTCGCGATTGCCGCCGGCTACACCTACGGGTGCGACCGGCTTTAGGAGGCTGGATTATGGAGATTTGGCTGGCGGGCATTTCCGCCCTAGGCCTGACGGTCTATTTGATGTTCGCGCTGCTGCGGCCTGAACAGTTTTAGGAACTATGGAACCTCGCCTCGTCCCTTGCCCACCCTCTTGCTCCGAAACGAGAAGGCTGGAGATTATCCTCCGGGCAGCCAGTGCTGCGACGAGGTGAGGTTTTTAACGCTCTAGGAGACTTCCACTATGACACTTATCGGATGGTTCCAGATCATCCTCTTTCTCGGCGTGATTTTAGCGCTTACTAAGCCGTTCGGGACATTTATGTTCAATGTCTTCGAGGGCAAAAAGACGCTGATCTCGCCGGTGTTTCGCCCCTTAGAAAAGCTGATTTACAAAGTCGGTGGGGTGAATGAAGACGAGGAAATGCCCTGGACAAGGTACACATTTGCGATGCTGCTGTTCAGCGTCGTGACACTCTTTGTCACCTACGCTGCCCTGCGTTTGCAGGCATTTTTGCCGTGGTACGACAAGACCGTGCTGACGACGCCGATGACGCCGGACTTGGCGTTCAATACGGCGATCTCGTTCACGACCAACACGAACTGGCAGTCATACGCAGGCGAGAATACGATGTCGTACTTCTCGCAGATGGTCGCGCTGGCCTCGCACAACTTCTTCTCGGCGGCCACCGGCATTGCAATCGCGATCGCTCTGGTGCGCGGGTTGGGACGCCGTTCGGCGGCGAGTATCGGCAGCTTCTGGGTAGATTTGACACGGGCGACCGTCTATGTCCTGCTGCCGATCTGCCTTGTCTATGCACTCGTGCTGTGCCAGCAGGGCGTCATTGAAAACTTCCATGCTTACAAGACCGTGACAGGTATCGAAGGCGGAACGCAGGCCATCCCTGGCGGGCCATTTGCGTCGCAGGAAGCCATCAAAATGCTCGGGACGAACGGCGGCGGGACGTTCAACGCAAACTCCGCGCATCCCTTCGAGAACCCGACGGCGCTCACCGATTTTCTGCAAGTGTTGTCCATCTTTTTGATTGGCGCGGGCATTGTCTACACGTTCGGCCTGTCGGTCGGCAACACAAAGCAGGGCTGGGCGCTCTGGGGCGCGATGGGCTTTTTGTTTCTCGTCGGCGTCTCGGTCGCCTACACGCAGGAAGCCAGAGGGAACCCGCTGATTGCAGCGCAGGGGGTGGAAACGCGGGCTTCGGCGCTGGGCGACAGCGGCGGCAACATGGAAGGCAAAGAAGTCCGCTTCGGTGTTGCTCGGTCGGCTTTGTTTGCGACAGTCACGACCGATGCGTCGTGCGGCGCGGTGAATTCGATGCACGATTCATTTACGCCTCTCGGCGGCCTGGTCCCGATGGCGAACATGATGACCGGCGAGGTGATCTTCGGCGGGGTCGGGGCAGGCTTGTACGGAATGCTCATGTACGCCATTTTGGCCGTGTTTATTGCCGGACTGATGGTCGGACGCACACCAGAGTATCTCGGCAAGAAAGTAGAAGCATTCGAGATTAAAATGGCGATGCTGGCGGCTTTGCTGCTGGCAGCCGACGTTCTGTTATTCACGGCGGTGTCAAGCGCTGCCCATGTGCCGCACCCAAGTACCTACTGGAACACGGTCTCCGGCACGGCGAACGCGCTGGCGTCGGCGAATACAAACAACAGCGGGCCGCATGGGTTCTCAGAAATACTGTACGCCTATGACTCGACCACCGGCAACAACGGCAGTGCCTTTGCAGGGCTGTCGACGAATACGCCGTATTGGAACACGACGCTCGGGCTGTCTATGCTGATCGGGCGCTTTCTGATGATCATTCCGCTGCTGGCGATTGCGGGCAGCATGGTCAAAAAGAAGCGGGTTGTGGAAAGCGCGGGGACCTTCCCAACCGACACGCCGCTTTTTGCGGGACTTCTCGTCGGCGTCGTGATCATTGTCGGCGCACTGACCTACTTCCCTGGCGTCTCGCTCGGGCCGGTCGTGGAACATTTCTTAATGCGTGGGGGAAAGACGTTTTAGGAAGTACATCCCTGCCCCTGGCGCAAGCGCCAGGGGCAGGGATGTACTTCCTAAGGATAATAAATTATGGCAACTACACTCAACACGACGAAACAAGGCCTGGAGCCTTTAGGCGGGGTGCCGCCGGCGGGTAAGCGGGCTAGACCCCTCTTCGACCCGCCGATTGTTCGGCGGGCGGTTGGCGACGCGTTCGCCAAGCTCAACCCGGTACTCATGGCAAAGAACCCGGTCATGTTCGTGGTCTGGGTCGGCAGCGTCGTCACGACGCTTATCTTCTTAGCGAGTTTTATCCCTTCGCTAGGCGTCAAAATGGGCGGCTGGGAGCGGGCGTTCACCGGGCAGATCGCACTCTGGCTCTGGTTCACTGTCCTGTTCGCAAACTTTGCTGAAGCAATTGCCGAAGGCCGGGGCAAGGCGCAGGCGGATGAGCTTCGCAAGACCCGCACGACAACAAAGGCGAAGCGGGTCGGCAAAAACGGACAGGTCGAAATGGTGGCCGCGCCGGACCTCCGCAAAGGCGACATCGTAGTCTGCGATGTCGGCGACATTATCCCAAGCGACGGCACGATCATTGAAGGCATCGCGAGTGTGGACGAATCGGCGATCACCGGCGAAAGCGCTCCAGTCATCCGGGAAGCCGGCGGCGACCGCTCGGCGGTCACCGGCGGTACGAAGGTCATCTCGGACGGCATCAAAGTGGAGATCACGGCGAACCCCGGCGAGACCTTTATTGACCGCATGATTAGTTTGGTCGAAGGTGCGTCCCGTCAGAAGACCCCTAACGAGATTGCGCTTAACATTTTGATTGCGGGCCTGACGATTATTTTCTTACTGGCGACCGTCACGCTTTTGCCGTTTGCTCAGTACAATGTCGCGCAGGCGCAAGGGGCGGGCATGGCGGGGATTGCGCCGAGCATCACGATCCTGATTGCCCTGCTTGTCTGCCTGATTCCAACCACGATCGGCGGCTTGCTGTCCGCGATCGGCATTGCCGGCATGGACCGGGTCATGCAGTATAACGTGCTGGCGATGTCCGGTAAAGCGGTCGAAGCGGCGGGCGATGTTGACGTTCTTCTTTTGGACAAGACCGGCACGATTACGCTGGGAAACCGGCAGGCGGCGGAGTTCCGGCCCCTGCCCGGCGTGGATATTGCGGAGCTTGCCGACGCGGCGCAGCTTTCGAGCCTCGCCGATGAGACCCCGGAAGGCCGCTCGATTGTCGTGCTGGCAAAAGAGAAGTATAACCTGCGCGGGCGTGAGATGTCCGAGAAGGACGCCGAGTTTATCCCGTTCACGGCCCAGACCCGGATGTCCGGGGTCAACATGAGCGGGACGCGAGTCCGCAAAGGCGCGGTCCAGGCGGTCATAGAATACGTCAAAGCCGAAGGCGGCACGGTTCCGAACGAGCTGCAAATGATTGCCGACGAGATCTCCAACAAAGGCGGTACACCTCTCGCGGTCGTTCTGAACAGCAAGCCACTTGGCGTCATCTACCTGAAAGACATTGTCAAAGGCGGGATGCGGGAGCGATTCGACCACCTGCGGGCCATGGGCATTAAGACCGTGATGATCACGGGCGATAACCCATTAACGGCCGCCGCGATCGCTCAGGAAGCCGGCGTTGACGACTTTTTGGCCCAGGCAAAGCCCGAAGACAAGATGGCGCTGATTAAAAAAGAGCAGTCGGAAGGCCGCCTCGTGGCGATGACCGGCGACGGCACGAACGACGCTCCTGCACTGGCCCAGGCCGATGTCGGTGTTGCGATGAACTCGGGGACACAGGCCGCCAAAGAGGCGGGCAACATGGTGGATCTCGACTCGAACCCGACCAAGCTGATTGAGATTGTCGAGATCGGCAAGCAGCTTCTGATGACGCGCGGGGCACTCACGACATTTTCGATTGCAAACGATGTCGCCAAGTATTTCGCGATCATCCCAGCGATGTTCTCGACGCTGTATCTGGTTGCCGGGGCAAACCACGGCCCGCTCTGGGCGTTAAACATCATGCACCTGCATTCGCCGTACTCGGCAACGCTTGCGGCGATTATCTTCAACGCCTTGATTATCATTGCGCTGATCCCGGTTGCGCTTCGAGGCGTCAAGTATACGCCGATGGGCGCGGCGGCCCTGCTGCGACGCAATCTCGCGGTCTGGGGCCTCGGCGGAATACTTCTGCCATTCCCATGCATTTACGCGCTGGACTGGATTGTGGTTGCGCTGCACTGTGCGCCGGGAAGTTAGCGCATAAGAAACCGGCATAGGGACAGTAGACCGGCACTGGAAGTGCCGGTCTACAGCTGAGTGAAAGTCGCTCCGCGACTGAGGATGGTATTAATATGGAAAAGTTCGCAAGATCACCGCTTGTGGTCGCAATACGAGTAACATTTGTCCTGCTGCTGATCGTCAGCGGCGTGTATCCCCTGGTGGTCTGGGGCATCTCGCAGGCCGCGTTCAAACATCAGGCCGACGGCAGCTTGGTCACGAACGCGTCTGGCGCTGTTGTCGGCTCGGCGCTGTTGGCGCAGAGCTTTACAAAGCCCGAATACTTCCACCCGCGCCCGTCGGCGGCGGGAAATGGGTACGACCCGACCCAGAGCTCCGGCACCAATTTAGGGCCGACCTCCGACAAGCTCATCAACGGCGTCCATAAGCCGAAGCTCGCCAACGGCAAAGACGATCCCGCAAACTTCGACGGCGTCAAAGATTTAGCGGCGGCCTACCGCAAAGAAAACGCTCTCCCCACTGACGCGCCCGTACCGGTGGACGCTGCCACCCGGTCGGCATCGGGACTGGACCCGCAGATCAGTCCGGCGAATGCCGCGCTCCAGGCCGGTCGTGTCGCCAAAGCGCGGGGCATCAGCCCTGATGTCGTCGCGGGATTGGTGAAGGAGAACACGCAGGGCCGGGGCTTGGGCTTTTTAGGCGAGCCGGCGGTGAATGTCTTGACGCTAAATATCGCTTTGGATAAAGCTGCACCGGCGAAGTGACCTCACCCCGTCTCGTTCCTCGGCAGATACGCAGTAATCCGCAGGATACCCTCTCCTTTCTGAAGGAAAGGGTGGGCGAGGAACGAGGCTGGGTGAGGAACGAGGCTGGGTGAGGTCATTCTTCGCCCGCCGCCTCGGCGACAAGCAGAATGTCAATGCCGCGGGCCAGACGGATCAGATCGTTGACCAGCGAGCCTCGAATGAACTCATTCAACCGAGTCCGGTGGGAATGGCCGACGACGATTTGAGTCACTTGGTTCTTCTCGGCGTAATCGGCGAGTGACTGGGCGATCTTCGTGCCTTCAGTGCGCTCAATCCGAATCCCAAGCCGGTTAGCGAGCGAGAAATCGTTCTCCAAAACTTTCTGCTGCTCCAGAGTCGGCTTGCCGAGCGGGATATAAACGGCGACAATGTCCGCGCGGAGCCGGCGGGAAATGCGCCATCCGCGCCGCAACAGTCGGTCGGAAGGCTTGTCAGGCGAGATACAGACCATGACCCGCTCCTGGGTTTGCCAGGGCTTCGAGACGTCATGCTCTTCCCGGTACGACTGCACTGAGCGGTCTACTTCGGAGGCCACTTCGCGCAAAGCGATCTCGCGCAGGGCCGATAGATTGCCCTCGGTGAAGAAGTTCTGGAGCGCCTGGGGGACTTTCTCGACCGGATAAACATCGCCGCGCTGCAAGCGGTTCATCAGGGCACGGGGGGTGATGTCTACTGTGACAACTTCGTCAGCCTCACCCAGCACCCAATCGGGAACGGTTTCGCGGACTTTGACCCCCGTAATCTGATACACGGTATCGTTCAGACTCTCTAAATGCTGGACGTTCAGTGTGCTTTCGACATTAATCCCGGCGTTCAAAATCTCGATGACATCTTGGTAGCGTTTCTCGTTCTTCGAGCCGGGGACATTCGTGTGGGCCAGTTCGTCTACCAACACCCATTTCGGATGCCGGGCAATAATAGCTTCGGTGTCCATCTCCTCGAAAACCGCGCCTTTGTATTCGATGTGCTTACGCGGCACCAGCTCAAGGGCACCAATCTGGCCCTCGGTTTCTTTGCGCTTGTGAGTCTCGACATAGCCGATGACAATGTCCTGGCCGCCGATTTTACGCCGATTGGCCTCAGACAGCATTTCGTAGGTTTTGCCAACGCCTGCCGCGAAGCCGAGGAAGAGTTTCAGCCGGCCCCGGCCCGCCGAGCGCTCTTCTTTGTGCAGCCGTGCCAGCATTTCCTCGGGAGAGGGCCGCCGCAGGGCAGAGTTATCAGTCGCCATAAGTCTCTGTTACCGTCTATTTCCGTTTATTCTACATGTTCCAGCCAACGCCGCGCGGCGTCTCGTGCGGCGGCTTCCGGGGTCGGCCCGGTGCCGGAAACCAGCAGCGCGGACGTTACCACTTGAAGGCTTCTGTATGGCGCCATGGTCACTCGCCGGTCCGAAACCGATAGCCGACGCCGGGTTCAGTCACGATGAACTTGGGCCGGGCCGGGTTGTCTTCAATCTTCTGACGCAGGTGACTGACATGCACCCGCAAATACTGGGTTTCTTCGACATCTTCCGGCCCCCAGACTGCGGCAAGCACCTGGCGGTGGGTCAGGACACGCTCGGCATTCCGGGTCATAAAGCGCAGGATTTCATACTCATGCGGGGTCAGCTTCAGCTCCCGCTCACCTTTGCAGACCAGACGTCTGGCGTAGTCTACTACCAGGTCCCTCGCCGCGAAGACCGGGGCATCAGCAGCGCGGCCTGCCTGACGGCGGAGCGACGCCCGAATCCGCGCCGTCAGTTCATCCATCCCGAACGGCTTGGTCAGATAGTCATCCGCCCCTAAATCTAAAGCACGGACTTTTTGCGTTTCTTCCGAACGGGCGGACAGCACTAAAATCGGCACCTCGGTCCATGCCCGCAGCCGGCGGCAGGTTTCAAGGCCGTCCAGCACCGGCATCATTAAATCCAAAATGACAAAGTCCGGCAGCGCGATTGCCGCCAGGCGCAATGCTTCCTCGCCGTCTGCCGCCGTGTGAACGGTGTACCCCTGCGCCTCAAGGCTGGCGGCAACGGTTTTGCGGATTTCCGGCTCGTCGTCCACAACTAAAATCACGCCGCTGTCTTTAGCCATAAGCCTATTCTACTCGGTTTGGACCGAAAACGCGCCGGGAACCGAGAGAAGCGCCAACGCATTAAAGCAGATTACGCACATTCAGTGAACGAAGGAAGAAAACTTGAACAACGCATTGACACTTTTTACTGGGATTGCCGCACTTGCCACTGTCAGCGCTGCCGCTGTCGCCGCACCGCCGCCGGCAAATGCGGTCCGGGTACGCGGCACTATCCAAAGCATCACGCCGAAAGTCCTGACGGTTTCGTCAGCGTCCGGCCCCATCAAAGTTCTGCTGGCCGGCCCGCCGACGGTTATTTCAGTCGTGCCGTCGAGCCGGGCGCAGATTAAGCCCGGCGCGTTCCTCGGCATTGCCACGGTAGCCGGGGCGAACGGCACCCAGCGTGCCGCCGAAGTGGTAGTCTTTCCGGAAGCCGCGCGAGGAACCGGCGAAGGCAGCTACGCCTGGGATCTGCCGACCACAACGCATAGCC
>JAYVVR010000282.1:0-4030 GCA_043786835.1 Armatimonadota bacterium
AATGCCCACCGGCAGGCCGACTAGGGGAAACAGCAGTCCAAGCGCCGCCGCCGCTTTCGGCGCTAAACTGCTGGAACTGGACTGAGCCGCCGCCAGGCTGGGAAGTGGACTTGGCATCGGTGCAGAAATAGCGCCGGGGCCGACTGCTTGGGCGCTCGGCATGGGTTTGAGGGGCCGGCTGCACTGCCAGCAGGCGACGGAAGACGGAAAATTGTTCGCGCCGCAATAGAGGCAGCGGACTCGTCCGGCCTCATTGCCGGTGTCAGGCTGTGGAGCGGGCATAAAATCTACCGTAAGCTCGACGGAACCGGCGCGTTTTTCGCGTCCGGCGAAACCCCGTGTCCGGGCGCAGTCGTCGTTCTGCCCAAGCTCTGATCGTTCAAGTAAAACAGGACCCCGGCCAGCATCAGTACCAGTACGCAAATACCGGCAACGCGCAGCCAGTACCCGGTGCGATTGGGAACAATAACCGGCTCTTCAGTGCCGGGCAATGGGCGGTTGTCTTTGCCGACTGTGTTGAACTTGGGGCCGCCGCCTAGAAACTCTTCTTTTTGATCTCGATCCGTCATAATAAGCTACAGAGTACCCGATTGTCCGCTGAAATTGGCCGAAAATTGCTGAAACATTTGGGGCGCTCGGGTGTCATAGAAAAAGAAGACAGCCCCTGTGTGCGAAAGAAGTAAATTTCCCATGAACCGGCCCGTTTGGTCATCCCATGCTCCCCTGTCCGGCTGCGAGCTGATTGAGCCGCTGCTACCCCTGTATGCCGACGGTTTTGCGTCGCCCGTCGAGACTCGTTTGGTAGACACGCACCTGCCGGATTGTGCCGGCTGCCGGGCCGCGCTGACATGGATCCAGGCGACCCATGCCGCCCTCGCATCCCGCCCAGTCGCGGTTCCGCCGCCGGACCTGCATTCGCGCATTGCCCTTGCGATTGCGTCGTCGCCCGCCCCCATCCGATTGCATTCGCCCCGCGTGTTTGCCCTACGCGTCGCCTACGCTGCTGCCGCGTCTCTGACTGCCCTTGGGATTGCGCTTGGCCTGAGCCATTCCCTGTGGCATACGCAAAGCCAGGTGGGCGTAAAGCAAACAGCCCCGCCTCAAGCAATCGCGACTGTGCCCACCGTCGTCAATTCGCACAAGCTGCTGGCTGTTAAAAAGCACGCGCAGGTCGCTTCCCATCCGGTAGAGGCAGCCCCCGTGAAGCATCTGCCAGCCGCGCACAAAGCACTGCCCGTTTCTGAGACGCCGGAATATGTCGCGACGAACATCGTGCCTGAAACCCGTCCCGCAGTCAAAGCTGTCCTTGCCAAAATCCCGGCGCGTGGGCTTGTGCTGAGTAAGCTGGTAATCGCAAAAGTAACGAAAATGCCGACGAAGACTGTGAAACTGCCACTGCCGAAGCATACCATGCTGGATACCCCGCGTGTCGCCAAAGTCTTCAACGAGCCGACGCGTATTCCTGTTGACATCAAGCCACCGACTGTCAGAGTTGACCCGCCGGTGCAAACGGCTCGCAATGAAGTTCCGGCTCCGAAACTGGATAATGGTCTCGGTCCTGTCAATGCGTTCGCGATCAAGATGCGGACAGTCTCGTATTCTGCATCGGCTTTCACCGTGCGGCAGTCGTCTCGGGGCGCAGCAAACATGATGCATACTGTTGACGGCGAAAATGCAACGAACATCGTAGACATTCACGGGAACCAATGAGATCCTGGCTGCGGGTATACTCTATTTTCGAGAAATGAACATTGCGCCGCTTTCGGCGTCCACCAAACCAGGTACGCAGCAATTTTTCATACAGAAAGGCCATTTTTATGACATCATCACTTAAACAAGCGCGACGTGGCGGTTTTACTTTGATTGAACTGCTCGTCGTCATCGCCATTATCGCGATTCTCGCGGCTATCTTATTTCCCGTCTTTCAGCGTGTCCGTGAAAACGCCCGCCGCACCGCCTGTCTCTCCAACATGAAGCAGCTTGGCCTCGGCGTTGTTCAATACACGCAGGACTATGATGAGAAGATGCCGAGTGTCACCGACGGCCCTTCTGGGGAGGCGACTTTGGGCGGTTGGATGTACTACTCCGGTTTTAGTTCTCCCTCCATCAATTTTGATCCGACACGGGGCAGTGTCTATTCTTTCACGAAAAGTACGGGGATTTATGTCTGCCCTGATGACAGTGCAGCACAGTCCAGCCATGATTCGTACGCTATCAGCTCCTGCGTTGCTTCAGAAATTGCAAAGCCAACTGGTGCGACAAATTATGTTCGGCCCGGAAAGGGCTTATCGTCTTTCGATAACACTGCCGGCACACTGCTTTTTTGTGAGGAAGCGTCGGGCAGCGCAAACTCTGGAACGAACGATGCCTACCTGAATTATACGCAGGATCATGTCAGCCTGCGGCACTCCGGCGGCTCCAATATGGCTTTCATAGACGGTCACGCCAAGTATTATATTTTAGATACGGCCAATAACGGCGAAACCCAATCCACTGGGGCCGACCAGAAAGTCCACAACCTGCAGCGCGGAGCGGACATCAACGATAACACTGGCGGCGACCCGAATGTTTGTGTGCCCGCCGGCGGCTAGCTCCCTGCCCATGCAACTTCGGCAGCCCGCGTTCCGAGAGCCGGAATGCGGGCTTTTCCCTGCCTATGGGAACCAGCCGCCGGATGGCGGCTGTTTTGTGACTCAATGAACGGAAAAAACGTGACCCCTTTACCATCCACCGAAACAGCGGACCTAGCAGCCTTGGAAGTGCGTTCGCCGCGTGAGGCAATCTCGAAGACAAGTCCTGAAACTGCCCGGCCTTCGCAGGAAAACGCGGAGGGGATGGCCGCCGGGCTGCTGGCCTTCGTCGGCGAGGACCCGGCGCGAGAGGGTCTGCTGCGGAGCCCGCACCGGATTGTCGAATCGCTGAAGTTTCTAACGACCGGCTATGAAAAGAATGTCGAAGCCCTGTTGAACGGCGCGATCTTCCATGAAGACTATGACGACATGGTGGTTGTCAAAGACATCGAGTTTTACTCGCTCTGCGAGCATCACCTGCTGCCGTTTTACGGCAAAGTCCATGTCGCTTATGTTCCGAACGGCAAAATCGTTGGCCTGTCCAAAATCCCGCGCTTGGTAGATATGTTCGCCCGGCGCCTGCAGGTGCAGGAGCGGCTGACAACCCAGATTGCCGAAGCGCTTGAAGAAGTATTAGAGCCAAAAGGAGTTGCAGTCGTTGTTGAGGCGGTGCACCTGTGCATGCTGATGCGCGGCGTTCAGAAGCAAAACGCCAGCATGGTCACATCGCATGTCCGGGGCGTGTTCCGCACCGACCGGGCCACGCGGGCCGAGTTCATGGCGCTGATTAAAAATGGCGGCGCGTAGCCGATTTTACCCCAGTTCACCGTTTGCCTTGCGCCGCTTTCTTAGGAAACAGTCTTAGCCAACACTTGTCATGACTTTTGCACTAGGTAGGAAAGGGCCATCGAGACAATTGCTACCCGTAAACTTGCAATCTATGGATTCCAGGCTTTTGACTTTCGCCGCACAACGGAGGGATCCCACAGGAGACGAACAGTGCAACAATCAAGCCCCCTACCAGATTTGCCTTTACTTCATTTAGAGTCTCTGGGCGGAATGCGGGAATTGCAGCACTTGTGATGACGAGTCACAGGTGGCTAACGCTTTGGCCGCTCTATAGGTCCTTTCCCTCACACTCCTGGCTTCGCCATTGGCATATCTTGATAATACTTGGACACTTCTCTGTTGACTTCTCCATTGTTCTGTCAGGCTTTTGCCTGATGCTGCCGGTGGTCCATTCTCATCAGCTCAATGGTGGGGCGTGGAAATTTTACAAAAAGCGCTTCCGCCGGACTGTCCCGCCCTCCTGGGTTGCCCTTATGTTCTCTTCCGCGCTGCTTTTTTCCGTACTTAGCCACGACGGGCTTCTTGGTCAATGCGACGCTGCTGCAAGACATCCGGCCGCACACTATCAATCATGCTTTCTGGTCCATTGCGGTTGAATGGCACATCTACTT
>JAYVVR010000283.1:0-4027 GCA_043786835.1 Armatimonadota bacterium
TGCCGGTGGCATTACTGGCAGTGGTGCTGGCCTTTGTTTCGGGGATTGGACAGGTCGGGTTCGCGGTAACGCCCGAAGCATTAAACCCGAAATGGGAGCGGCTGAATCCTGCGGGCGGTTTCAAGCGCTTAGTCTCCTTGCGCGGCTCTGTGGAAGGCTTCAAAGGAGTGCTGAAAATGGGACTTGTCGGCGGCATTTGCTGGGCGGCGCTCCGAAACGGGATCCAGTCCGGAGAACTGCTGGCACTGATGCGAGCGCCGCTGACCCAAACCGTCGCGGTTGTCGGCGGCCTGCTCTGGACCATCGGTCTGCGGGTCAGCACGGTACTGTTGATACTCGCTGTCGCTGATTATGCATACCAGAAATACGACTTCGAAAAGTCATTAAAGATGAGTTTGTCGGAGATCAAGCAGGAAAACAAGCAGTCGGACGGAGACCCGCAGATTAAAGCCCGGATCCGGCGCTTGCAGCGGGAAATGTCCAAAAAGCGGATGATGGCCGATGTCCCAACCGCCGACGTTGTGGTTACAAACCCGACTCACTTTGCGGTGGCTTTGAAGTATGAGCGCGGGGCATCGGCCCCAAAAGTGGTGGCGAAGGGGCAGGATGAGATGGCGGCGCTGATCCGGGAAGCGGCACGGGATCACAAAGTCCCGCTCGTCGAGAACAAGCCGCTGGCCCGGTCACTGTATGCGTCGGTTGAGATTGGCCGCGAAATCCCGCCTGACTTGTTTGAGGCCGTCGCTCAGGTGCTGGCGTTTGTTTACCGGACGCATGGGCGGAGATAGCCCCCCGCGCCCCAATTCTGGGGAGCAATATAGACCCATAGGGACGGGGCCCCGTGTCCGCCTTCTTTCTTTCGACCTGCTCTCCCCTGCGGATGGCTCCCCCGAACTGTGGCGGTGGGGGGGGCGCGTTACTTCCCACTCTGTGCGGCGAGGGCGCGGTCAACCCGGCGGCCTTCCCGGCGCAAGTCCGACAGGCGGGACAAGGCCGGGTCGACCAATATCAAATCCCATTCTTCGGTATCGTAGCCGGCGACATAGCGCGGCAGAAAACCGGCTGTCTTCGGCGGGATCGGGGCAGCACGCTCCGGGACTGAAAACGGCACAAACGCGATCTGCGTATCGTCGTATTCCGATTGAAGCCGCTTGCCGCGCCGGTTCGCATAGGCTGGGTCAATCTTTGAGACCAATCCCCATTCGCGCATCGCTTCCTCGGGCTGAGAGGCAAAAAAGCAGGCCAGTCCTCGGTTCGAGTGCAGCATGACATTGCGCGGGTCGAGCATGAGCGCACGGTCAAACATGTCAATCGCCTGCTTGTGCCGCTCCAACGCCTGCTTCGCGCGAGGGTCATTCGTGCGTTTTGACGCTTTCACGGCATCCTGAAGTGTCTTGCCCGATTTCGCGTAGGCGAGTCCCAGATTCGAGAAATCTTCCATGCGCGTTTGGCGCATGGCGATGACATACCGGAACTCGGCAATGGCTTCGTCAAGCTGGCCTTTTTGGTAGTAAACAATGCCTCGGTTCGAGCGGCAGTCAGCATTCTGCGGCTCAAAGCGCAGTGTCAAATCCCATTCGCGCATCGCCGCCGCTTGGTTCTTCAAGAGCGCATGGGCGTAACCCCACTGGTAATGGACAAAATGGAAATCAGGACGCAGCTGCAAAGCCCGCGAGAAGTTCGGGAATGACAGCTCCGGCTTACCGATGGCGATATGGCAGATGCCGAAGTTGTTGTGAACCTCGGGAATGTGCTCGTCCAGCCCCAGCGCGACCCCCAGCTCTTCCAATCCTGCCGTGATGCTTTCCCGGCGCAGGTGCAGCCAGCCGGCTTGAGCGGGAATGTGCGCGTCCTTCGGGTCAAGGTAGCCGGCTCTTTTGAGGTGCAGCGCGGCTTCGTCAAACTCATCAGACAGACCCTGTGCGACGGCAAGGTTGACGTGCGCCAGCGCCGACTGCGGCCAGAGCTTGACCGCCCCCTGGAAGTACTGGATCGCCTGCGGGATTAATCGCTGCTGGGTCTTGATGACGCCCATCACAGTCAGCACTTCCGGCGATGATTTGCTGAACTGCAAGGCGCGGGACGCATAGCGGTTAGCGGGCTCGAATGCGCCGTAGTCCACATATGCTTTGCCGAGGTTGCCGAATGCTTCCCAAAGACGCGTATCCAGGTCCGTCGCTTCTTTCAGCGCGAGAATTCCGTCGTTAATCGCACCCAGCCGGCAGAGGCCGTAGCCGTAATCAGCGCGAATGGCAGGGCTGGTTGGATCGAGATGGGATGCGCGCCCCAGCTTTTCGATGTCCGCGCTGCTGACCGTTCCCGACATCCGGGCCAGCGCCTGGTTTGTCAGTGCGTGTGCATGGGCTGCGTCGCACCCTAGGGCGGCCTCGAACTCAGCGCTGCCGTCTTCCCCGCTCAGGGTCAGCGCAAGCCCGAGGTTGTTGTGGGCATCGGCCTTCAGCGCAGCGTCGTCGCCGGCTTGCGCGAGTGCCTGCTTGAACTGCGGCACGGCTTCACCGTAGCGCCGCTCCCGGCACAAAATCAGTCCGAGCCGGCTGTAAAGGGTCGGGTTCTTGGGGTTCTGTTTCAATGCCCTCTGAAGCTCGGCAATCGCTGAGGGCGCTCCGGCAGGGTCGGGGTCCGCACCGCTGTCGGCGAACAAATGGGCCTGGTTTGCTGCCGGCGCGACTGCCGCCGGGTCGAGATGGGCGGCCCGTACCAGCATTTCCGATGCCTGGCCTGCCGCGCCGCGCCGGGCAAGCGCGACCCCGACATTGTTAAAGAACTCGGTACTGTCGCTGCCAAGCTGTCGGGCCTGCTGGAACCAGTGAACGCTTTTTTCGATTTCGCCTTGCAGCAGGAAAAGCGCTGCCAGCCGCAGCCGGGCGGCGGGAGCAAGCGCGGCATTTTTCAGCTCTTCTTCCGCACGCTCCTGGATTTGCGTACTGAGGTCGGCGATTTGACCCTGAAGCGCCGCGTGCCGGCCCTTGAGCCGGTTTCCCGGCAGGATGCCGCGCAGCAGCGACAAGCCGCCGCCCCCACTGGGTGACGGCACCAGACGGCTGGTTTTGCCGAGGCTGAGAATAATCCCGCACTGGCTGCAAACAAGGGCGCTCGGCGAGTTTTTAAAGTTGCAATAAGGACAGACCATAGGGCGTTAGAGTGAAAAAATCGTGCGCGAGAATAATGTAAAAAGAGCGTCTAAGAACAATACGCGTTCGGACCATGCGATGGATTGCATGGCTAAGGTTTTATTGGGGTACACGGCGCGGACGCCACAAAACGCCCGCTTCTGCACTGGCAGCACTGGCTACCTGGAGGCCGCACGGGATAATCCATGCCCCCTGGTGGGTGCCGACAAAACGCCGAAGAACGAAAGGGCTTCCCAAAATACTTAGCACCAGCAACGACACCGTAAAGTCTTGAAGGAGAAGGACAGAGCCGAGTGACAGCACCGTCATAAACAGCCAATAACCCCAGTATGAGGGTCTTTGTACCATAGCATTTTCCCTGCTCTTATTATAACACAGAATATGCCCCATGCAGTTCAGATGCCGGGCGGCGGAGGCCAAACATCGTTGGACGGGCTGGACGGCGGAGGGACATAGCCGGTCGCCGCAAACCCTGCCGACTGCTTTCGCAGCACAGACAACTGCTGCGCGGCCTGAAAGCCCTGAAAAATACGGAACAGCGCGTAGGCATGGAAGGCGACAGCAAGCCAGTCTTTACCTGCCAGCAGCAAAAGACCGTCCAGTATGTAGAATAGAGAGCCAACAATAAACGCCCACCGTGCGCCTTTGCGGGCGAAGAAGCCACACAGCACATAAAATGCGGCGGCCAAAATGTCCAGTGCAATGGCCGCGCCTTTGGGAATACCAAGTGTGCCGGAATCAAAAACCTCCGTCATGCCGAGGCCGATCACGAAATGAATGCTCGCGTTAAATTGCGCCAGCACAGAGTTGATGACCGAAAAGCCGGCGATCCAGAAGAACCAGTCGCCGCCACTCTGCGTTTGTTTCTCAGCAAT
>JAYVVR010000284.1:0-4026 GCA_043786835.1 Armatimonadota bacterium
CGGGCCGTTGCCGGGACAAGGGCCGTCAAGAGCCGCCGGGGCGAGGCCGACGCCGTCGCCGCCTGGGCGCTGAAACAGCTTAGTGCCGAATAGTAGCGCCCGCTACGGAAATCTTTGAGTTTGTCGGGTATAGTGGAGAACGCGGCGCAGGAGCCGGACATCCAAAGGTAGGTGTCGTCTTACGCATTTTTATCTCAGGAACAAAGCATTGAAGGAACCATCCATGAAAAACACGACGACGCCCCTGCTGCTCACATTGGCACTTTCCGCGCTTGCCGGCTCCGCAGCACACGCACAGACCACCGAGTTGTTTTCGCTGCCGTCCGGGCCAAACCCGGCGACGGTCAACTACCCGGTGGGAGCGACTGACCCAAGCAATACCGACCCGATTTACAAGAATATCCCATTCCTGTATGGCCCATTTACAGTCGCCGCCGGCATCAACGACGTCACGTTCACGGCGACACAGACCGCTCAGGCCGGGCAGAACGGCAAATCGTTTGAGACGTTTGTCAATGATGGTGGTTTGGACTTCCCCGTAGGTACCAACTTAATTGATACAGGTGTTGGCAGCAACCAAACTGACGGCAATACCCCGACCGGGCCTCTGCGGATTGATTTCAGCCAGGGCGTTTCCGCATTCGGCCTGAATGCTCAGGACAACGCCATTGACATGGAAACCTTCACGTTCACGGTCTTTACCGACGGCAATACAACGACCGGAACGACATTTGTAACGCCGACTGTCGATAACTCGGGGGCTGCCCCCGGCAAGTCCGTATTTCTCGGGGCGCAGACGCTCGGCGGCTCACTGATTACCAGTGTCTTGATTTCCAGCATCTCTACCAACTCTGGAGTCGTGTCTACCGCGAACTCTAACGACATCTACTTTGGGCCGCTCTCGACGAACGCCCCCGTTCCCGAAGCTTCGACAACGGTGTCCTTCGGTCTGCTTCTCGCACTCGGCCTCGGCGGGGCGCTTTTTGCTCGAAAGAAGCAAGCGCTTGAAATCAACCGATAACAGTGCTGAAAGCGCTCACCCGAAAGAACTGAAGGAATACGCATGAAGCCAAATGCCCGAAAAGAAAAACTGGTCGTTCAAATTGTCGGCGACGAAACGATCATCTACGATGAGTCCCGCAATCATGCTCACCGCCTGAACCATGCCGCCGCCCTTGTCTGGCAGCACTGCGACGGGAACCACACGGTCGCTGACCTGATGGCTGTTCTGCAGCAGGAAACCGATGCGCTCGTGACCGAGGACATTATCTGGCTGGCGCTGGACCGGCTCGAAAAAGAACAGCTTCTGACGGAGCCGCTTGTTCATCCGGCAGACGCCGCCAAGATCACCCGGCGCGACGTCCTGCGGAAAGCCGCCCTTGCCGGCGGCATGACACTGATGATCCCGATTGTCCAAAGCATGGTGGCCCCTACCCCTGCCATGGCAATGTCCATCGGCTGCGCCAAACGCGGTCAGATGTCAAGCATAACCCGTCCCTGCTGCCCTGGCCTCCGTGCCCGCAACGGGATTTGTGTCGGACACTCCGGTCAGGTTTAAGAGACCATCCGTCGTTTATGGATGAAATTCAGGGCGTTGTCCAGTTCGCGTTTCTGCGACGGCCCTTCGCCGCGCTTTTATCCGCCTGTGCTGAAGCTGATCTGGGCTTGATTGTCCTCAAAGGCGCGGCACTTGCGGAAACGGTCTATCCAAGCCCTGTCCAGCGTCCGTTCGGCGATCTCGACGTTCTTGTCCGTGCTGAAGACGCTGCTCGTGCATTCGGCCTGCTGACCGAACTCGGCTATGTCTGCGACGCCGAAGTCTGGGTGGAGGTTCTTGCAGGCAGAAGCTGCGAGGCGAACTTCTTCCGGCACGACGCGCCGGGAACCGTGGTTGTCGAGCTGCACACGGACCTGCTGAACAATCCCCTGCTGCGCCGCCAAGTGCGCGTTGATATTGACGGCCTCTGGAAACGTTCGCGGCCTGCCACGCTGGCAGGGCAGGATGCCCGTGTCCTCGGACCGGAAGACCAGCTCGCTCACCTCTGCCTGCACCTCGCCGGGCATTACTTCGACGCTCCAAAATCTATTCAGGACATCGCCCAAGTCTGCCGGGTGCAGTCGGTTGACTGGCCGCTGTTCGGGGCAATTTGCCGGGACGCCCATGCTGAAACTATTGGTTATTGCGGCCTGTTCGCGGCCATTTCGCAATACGGCACGGAAGTCCCCGCGTTTGTTCTTCATGCCCTTGCCCCGCGCGCCCCGCAGCGCCTGAAAAAGCTTCTCTCTGCGCCCCGCAGTGAACCGTTGTCGGAAGCCGCGCGGTTTTGGCTGCTCTGGCGGTTTTTGGATCGGCCCGAAGCGAAACTCTTCGCGGTGCGTCATCTGCTGTTCCCAAATCGCGCCTGGCTGCACGCGCACTACTTTTATGATTTGCCCGAGACGGCACTAGACCGACGGCTGCCGATTGGACTGCGGCTCCATGCGTGTCATATTAGGTTTTTGGGGGCCGCGCTGCTTCGAAGCAGGAAATAAAAAGAAGGAAAAATAAAAAGAAGGAAAGAGATGCGTCCGGCGGGAACAACTAGAAACCCCCGCCCTGAAGGACAGGTCTGTAGGCGCAGACGCCAACCGCACGGTGTGCGGAAATGCTTACGGCGATCGGCATTTTCGGTCGCAGACCGATTGGCGTCCTCGCCTCTGGACGCGCCGTTCACGGCAGGACACTTATAGTCGGAATTACGGGCTGACCACCGAACAGGAGATTTACACACTTGCAGACAAAACAACTGACCGCCGGGATCGCGATCTTGATTGGCGTCCTGCTGCTGGCCGCCGCCGTGATCTACTTTATCACGCCTGCCGGCTCCCTGCCGGGCATCCTGCCGGGCCACGAAGCGGGCGTCACGACGCCGCACACGAAGCACGGCATCCTCGCGCTGGCGCTGGCGATCTGCGCCTTTGTCGCCGCCCGCTTCTTCTACGGCTCCGCGCCGGAGACCACCGTGTGAGGCTTCAGCAGCACAAGATAATCGGTCGGCATCGGCGGTACCAAGACAGTGTCCCCAGCGGCAAATGTCCGCCGGTACAGTGTATACGGAACGAGGCTGAGCGTGTTGTCGCGCCAGGTGCCGACCACTTTTGTATCAGTCCAGCCGTCTGGAACGGGCGCGGGCGATGTCGCCATGATAAAGATATCGGAGAGGCCGCTGCCGGGCGCAAGCGTGAATGACAGCGCTGTCTGAACCAATGGCTGGGTGGGACGACTGAACGTAATCCAGCTTGCTCCGTCCAGCAGCGGCGGGATGGCGTGGAACGAGTTGTCACCTGTGCCGTCGAAGCCGTCATAAAACGGCCACTCCGATTGAACCGGTGCGGCGATGTAGAACGCCGGATTATTCGGGTTGCTCGACGTTAGGCTCTGAGCCAAGCCGTGTTCCTCGCCGGTCTCGGCATAAATCACGGACGTATCGGAATGCCCCGCGTTGTCCTGAGCGATAAGCGTATTGCGGCCCGGTACGAGTGCGCTGTCCCAGGCGAAAACGTTATCCGCGAAGGTGCCGTTCGGCAGCAGATATTCCCCGTTTGTCTGGATGCCGACAAGCCTGCCGTTGACTGTCAGTGTCAGCGCCTGGGCGCTGGAGTAGGCTTTGACCAGGTACGTTTGCGGCGGCAGGGCACGGCGCAGGAACCACGGCTTGCCGCACAAATGCACCCTCGGCACTTGCGGCTTTAGGAACGACTGGTACAAAAAGAAAATATCTTTCTTGAAGCCGCTGAACGTCTCCATCCCCTTTGAGTTCACCCCTTTATAGCGCGGGTCGCTGAAGTCCCGGAATGTCCACCAGGTAAACAGCGGGATTTGACCAGAAAGTGTCCGAAAGACCGTCTCGCAGCGGCTTTCGGCCACTTCCTGCTGATACTCTTCCGGCTCGTAGCGGTTGACCCGGTGGGTCGGGTGCGCCGCCGTGCTGTGGACCGAGATGACCCCGCCCGCACCGGTCTCTGAAATGGTATGGTAAAACGCGG
>JAYVVR010000285.1:0-4011 GCA_043786835.1 Armatimonadota bacterium
TCTTCCAGCGCAACCAAACAAAGCTGCGTCGTCGGATGACTGCCGGTGCCAAAGGCCATACCAGGGTCAACCACAATCGCGAGGTCATCAGGGCCGAGCTTAGGCGTTTCCCAGGGCGGGGTCACAACAAGGCGCTTGCCAATCCGCATGGGCTTATAATAGGCTTTCCAGGCCGTCGCCCAGTCGGCTTCTTCGACATATTTGAGAGTGAGTTCTGTTCCCGCGCCGATAACGCCAAACTCCGGCATCTTCGCCAGTGCGTCTTGAAGCGCTTCTAGACGCGCTTCCAAGCGGTCGTCCACCGGCAGGTAGCCGGCGACAGCGGGAGGCGCCGCCGTTTCGCGGACTTCGAAGCCGCCGCAGCCTACCGCGTAGAGGGCCGCACCGACAGCATCAACGGCGTTCGGTTCCGTGTCTATTTGGATTTCAGTCCAGCGCATAAAATACTTTCTGAACCCATCTCCTTGCTTCGCAGGGGTCCTCCCGTTTCGGGAGGACTAGGAGATAAGATGGGCGATAATAACGCGTCCCAAACTCTTCGTCCTCCCGTTTCGAGAGGACCCCCGCGAAGCAAGGAGGTGAGTTACTTCTGCGAAATCGTGTCTTTCAGCTTGCCGAAGAAGCCGCGCTCGTCGGTGTGCAAGGTCTCGCCGGACGCCGCCGCAAGCTCTTTGATCAAGCGCCGCTGATCGTCGGACAACCGGGTCGGGACCTTGATTTTGATGGAGACAATCTGCTCGCCGCGCTCGCCGCTTCGAGAGTTTACGTCAGGCAGACCCTTACCGCGCAGCCGAAATGTCGCGCCCGGCTGGGTGCCTTCAGGGATCGTAATTTTTTCGGTGCCGCCAAGCACCGGCACCTCAAATGTGTCTCCAAGCGACGCCTGGGCAAACGACACCGGCGCGTCGTACAAGATGTCCATGCCGCGCCGGGCGAACTGGGCGTGAAGCTGCACAAAAATCACCACATACAAGTCGCCGCGCAGACCGCCGCGCAAACCGGCATCACCCTGGCTCGGATCTACTAAACGGGTGCCGGAGTCAACGCCGGCAGGGATGTCAACAACGCGCTCAACGGTCTGACGCAGACGGCCCTGGCCCCGGCAGGCGGGGCAGGGGTCCGAAATAATCCGGCCCTCGCCCCGGCAGCGGGCGCAGGGGGCGACACTCGCGAACGACCCGAGAATAGTGTTCTGGACATGGCGCACTTGCCCCGACCCGGAACACGTTGGGCAGAT
Source organism: Armatimonadota bacterium (assembly GCA_043786835.1). Taxonomy (GTDB): domain Bacteria; phylum Armatimonadota; class Armatimonadia; order Armatimonadales; family Capsulimonadaceae; genus JANXMY01. The sequence continues at coordinate 1,238 of JAYVVR010000285.1, forward strand.
TTGGGGCGTCGAGCCGGCTTTGGAGCCCGCTCCCTGACAGACGTCGCAGCCTTCAAGGCGCGACAGGCGCAGAGTTTTCGGAACGCCGAAGGCCGCTTCTTCCAGCGTGATTTCGAGATCGTAGCGCAGATCGTTGCCCTGAGTTGCCTGCTGGCGGACCCGGTCCTGGCCGCCGCGTCCCCCGCCCCCGCCAAAGAACATATCGAAGATATCGCCGAAGCCGCCTTCGCCGCCGAAGCCCTGCGCGGGGCCATCATGCCCGTACTGGTCGTAAATCTGCCGCTTTTCAGGCGACGATAGTACTTCGTTCGCTTCGTTGATTTCTTTGAATTTGTCTTCAGCGGTATGGTCACCGGGGTTCACGTCGGGGTGGTATTTCGCCGCCAGCTTCCGGTACGCTGACCGGATTTCCGTGACGCTTGCGGTTTTTGGAACGCCAAGCGCTTCATAATAATCACGTTTAGTAGCCATAAATTACAAATGCCGTTTCAGATCAGAATAGCAAATAAGAATAGAAACAAAAATAAAGGGCCGAACCCTGAATTAGAAACAACACTGATTATACCAGCAAAGTTTCCATTCGGAGGTCCGGCCCCGCAGGACAATCACGCCACCCTAGTTTTTCAGTCGCTCAAGATCATCCAGTCGCCGTGTAATACTTCGTTGTTTGGCGCAAATTATTGTGAGTCCGAATACCAATAAAAGAGTCCCAATAGCTGATAAGCCATGAGAAACCCAAAACCTCTCTGGCTGCGATGTCGCAACACTATAGGGAATGCTACTCTGCAAGCCTTGCCACAAGCAAAATGGACCGATATAAACTAACACCGGAACAATATCATCAAGCTTAAAGTTGAGTTTACCGGATTTCGTAAGTTTAGCAGCCACGATTGTTTCCTTCTTAGGTCATTCGGAACATCATGCGTTGAAACTCCAGCCGTGTCGTTTACGACATGGTCCATAATGCCGACTATTCGCCATATTTTGCTTTACGGGTGCCGCCATTACGCTCCAAGAAACATCGGCGAATCAACGGAATGACTGGACTGAGAACAGCCGCCACAATAATGTTGTTACTCCAAGAATAATGTCCACGATGCACAAAGTCTAAGAGGCAAAACATGAGCCAGTAGAGGAAAAAATTCTTCAAACATTCCCGCAAAAGAAGCAGCAATGGAAGCCTGTAATCTTGCTTCACCTCTTTCTCCTCTCTGACATTCCCTACACGTCGCGGAACTCGTTTTCGGCGGCTTTGCCTGCGGTCGCGGCCTGCTCATCCATGTCAACGCGGAACTCGGCGTCCGGGTCGGGGAATGCAGCGGCGGACGTTTCCGCCATCTCGTCGTCATGCTCCGGCGCGGTAGATGTGGCGGACGGCGTGGCTGTCGGAGCCGGGCTGCTGCCGTTGGTGTGGGATTTGGCGTCGTAGAACGCACTGGAAAGGGCCATGAGCGTGGTGCTTAACTCTTCCATGCCGCGCTTTGCGCCGGGCGTGTCGTACGCATTCACCGACGATGTCAAATGGGCGGCGGCCTGGTTCACAGCTTCGATTAAGTTTTGGTCAACCACCCCGCGAGCATCGGCGGCAATCCGCATAGCCGTATAAATCTGCTGATCGGCTTTGTTTTTGGTTTCCTGCTCTTCGCGCCGCTTCTCATCGGCCTTGCGATACTGCTCGGCCTCGACAACCATGCGCTCGACTTCGTTCGTGCCGAGACCGCTTGACGCTGTAATCGTCACCTTCTGCATATTGTTTGTCGCGATGTCTTTGGCGGAAACATGGACGATGCCGTTCTGGTCAATGTCGAACAGCACTTCGATTTTAGTGACCCCGCGCGGGGCAAGCTGGAGGCCCGTGAGCTGGAACTTGCCGAGGGTTTTGTTGTCTACGGCGAAGTCGCGCTCGCCCTGCAAGACATGGATATCAACGGCGGATTGGTTGTCAACAGCCGTGGTGAAAAGCTGAGAGGCAGAGGTCGGAATAGTCGCGTTGCGCTCAATCAGCTTGGTGAAGACGCCGCCCTGGGTCTCGATGCCCATAGACAGCGGGGTCACGTCAAGCAGCACGATGTCGGTCACCTGGCCCGTCAGAATGCCGGCCTGGACTGCCGCGCCCATGGCAACGATCTCGTCCGGGTTGACCCCTTTATGCGGCTCCTGGCCAAACATCGTCCGCACCTTTTCCTGGACAATTGGCATTCGGGTCATGCCGCCGACCAGAAGAATGCGCTGGATTTCCGACGGCTCCAGGCGGGCATCGCTCATCGCCTGCTCGGTCGGTCCGATCATGCGCTCAAGCAGATCCCGCGTAATGTCTTCAAGCTGCGCCCGTGTCAAGGTCAGCTCAAGGTGCGCGGGACCTTCGGGTGTTGATGAAATAAAGGGGAGATTGATACTGGCCGTCATTAGTGTCGAAAGCTCGATTTTGGCTTTTTCGGCGGCTTCTTTCAGCCGCTGCATCGCCATCCGGTCTTTCGTGAGGTCAATGCCGGTCTCTTTCTTGAACTCGGTGGTCATCCAGTCAATAATCCGGATATCCCAGTCGTCACCCCCGAGATGCGTGTCCCCGGAAGTCGCACGGACCTCGAAGACCCCGTTGTCAAGCTCCAAAATCGAAACGTCGAACGTGCCGCCGCCCAAATCCCAGACCAGTACTGTCTGTTCGCCGGTTTTGTCCTGCCCGTAGGCAAGCGCGGCGGCGGTTGGCTCGTTGACAATCCGCACGACATTGATGCCGGCGATCTGTCCGGCGGCTTTGGTTGCTTCGCGCTGAG
>JAYVVR010000286.1:0-4003 GCA_043786835.1 Armatimonadota bacterium
CGCACTTGTCTTGCGGAAGATGAGATAGGAAGCGCCGCTGCTCACCTACACAGATACGCTCGATTTGCAGCCTCGTTGTTTTGGTGTAAGCAAAATACAGAGAGTTCAATCGGCCATGAGTCGCCTCATGGACTAGCGTTGAAGCGTAAAGGGCTAGATACCACTCATAATGTTCTGCCTGCGGGTCTGTATGGGTCTGCCCATCGGCACCTACCCAGTATTTTGCAAAATCTACTTTGCATTGACGAATGGAGCGGTCATAACTCGCCCCGCTCACCAGAGACTGATTAACAATCAAGCGGACCTCCCGTTCGATTACTCGGAAACGTCGTGGGTCATAACGCTGTATCATCTCTAAAGCCGCCTGTGTCGCTTGGGCGAAAGGAACATCAATATCGCGGCGAAAGGCAATGTTCGTGATAGTAATCGTGCCGACTTGGTCAAGTTTAAATTGAACAAGGAGAAACCTACGCAGAGCGTCCCTACCCAGCCAATCGAGCGGCTTGCGATAAAAGTAGTTGACCCAATAACCAATTCGGCGCGAGACCATGAATGTGTTCCCAGCTTTCCGAGTATGCCTGGTTCTATTGTACCTTTACCACTTCTAATCCCTGCAACCGCACAATTTTTGCGTCGCGCCGTCTACCCCCTTGACATTGGCGAAAGCGGGCAGTATAATGGGGAGGTTGTTTTCAGAAGAATTCGCCGGTGCTGAGACGTTTCAAGTGTCAGCCTGCGAACTGTAGTCTGTTACTGGGGGGGCATCGGCCAGCTTTTCATTTTTCCCTGTTTGGGTCTTGAGCTGGAATAGAAACGAAACATCGTCTATTTTAGACGTTCTGCCCCGTATCGCCGTGTTCGCTGCCCTGCGAAACTCAAAGGCGAGCGGGGTGTTTTTGTGCCTCCGCTGCAATTTTTATAAGACTTATCGAAACCGAAAGGACCGTGTCGCTATGCCGACGATCAGCCAATTAGTACGCAAAGGCCGCAAGCGCGTTGTCAAAAAGAGCAAAGCTCCCGCGATGAAGGGTAATCCCCAGAAGCGCGGCGTTTGCCTCGTGGTTCGCACCGTCTCGCCGAAGAAGCCGAACTCCGCCCTGCGGAAGATCGCCCGCATTCGCCTGACGTCGTCGGGCCGGAACAGCCCCGGCACCGAAGTCACCGCGTATATTCCCGGCATCGGCCACAACTTGCAGGAGCACAGCGTCGTGCTGATCCGCGGAGGCCGCGTCAAAGATTTGCCGGGCGTTCGCTACCACATTGTGCGCGGTACGCTGGATACGCAAGGCACGAAAGACCGCAAATCAAGCCGCTCAAAGTACGGCACAAAGCGGCCAAAACCGGGCGCACCCGCCACCGGCGCAAAGAAGCGTTAATTTTTACACCCTGGAGATAAGACATGCCGCGTAAAGGACCCGCGAAAAAGCGCGTAATACTGCCCGATCCCGTTTATCATAACCGTTTGGTGACACGTTTTGTCAACCGGATGATGCTGAACGGCAAAAAGTCACTGTCGGAGACAATCTTTTACCGCTCACTTGATGCGATTGAATCAAAGACAGGCCGCAAGGGGATTGAGATCTTCGAGCAGGCGGTTCGGAACGTCATGCCCCAGGTAGAAGTCAAGCCCCGCCGTGTCGGCGGTGCGACCTACCAGGTGCCGATGGAGATCCGGGGCGACCGCAAAACATCGCTTGCGCTGCGCTGGCTGGTCTCAGCCGCCCGTCGTCGCAACGGAAAAACCATGATCGACCGGCTGACCGCAGAGCTGACCGACGCCGCGAACAATACCGGCTCGGCAGTGCGTCAGCGCGAAGAAAAGCACAAAATGGCCGACGCGAACAAAGCATTCGCCCATTACCGCTTCTAGAAATTTGGCGTTTCTAACATACTTGGAAGCAAACTATTATGGCACGAGAATATAGCTTAGAAAAGACCCGCAACATTGGCATCGCCGCCCATATTGATGCCGGCAAAACCACTTGCACCGAACGTATTCTGTACTATACGGGCCGTTCCTACAAGATCGGCGAAGTGCATGAGGGCGCGGCGATCATGGACTGGATGGAGCAGGAACAGGAGCGCGGCATTACGATTACGTCGGCTGCGACCACCTGTTTCTGGGGTCTTGAAACTGCTGATGTCAGCACCGGACTTCGTACTCCGACGCATCGCATCAACATCATCGACACGCCGGGACACGTAGACTTCACCGTTGAAGTCGAGCGGTCTTTGCGTGTTCTCGATGGCGTTGTCGCTCTGTTTGATGCCGTCGCCGGTGTTCAGCCGCAGTCGGAAACAGTTTGGCGTCAGGCGACCAAGTACCACGTTCCTCGTATGTGCTTCGTCAACAAAATGGACCGTACCGGGGCGGACTACTTCTTCGCCGTCGGCACGATTGTGGACCGTTTAGGCGCGAACGCAGTCATGCTGCAAATCCCGATTGGGGCCGAAACCGAGTTTGTCGGCGTTATTGACCTGGTCGAGAACAAAGCCATTGTTTACAAAGGCGATGACGGCAAAATCTTTGAAGTCGTTGATGTCCCGGCAGACATGCAGGAGCAGACCGCAAAGTACCGGGCGCTGATGATCGAGAAGGTCGCTGAGACTGATGAGCAGCTGATCGAGAAATTCTTGATGGAAGAGCCGATTACGGCAGACGAACTCAAGGCGGCGATCCGAAAAGCAACTATCAAGCTGGAAATCGTTCCGATTTTGTGCGGCTCTGCTTACAAGAATAAAGGTATACAGCCCCTTCTTGACGCGGTTATCAACTATCTGCCGTCGCCGCTTGACAAAGGTGCTGTCAGCGCGATCAATCCGGATACCGAGGAAAATGAGCCGCGTGAGCCTTCCGACTCTGCACCGTTCTCGGCGCTTGCATTCAAGCTGATGAACGACCAGCACGTTGGCAACTTAACGTTCTTCCGGGTTTACTCGGGGACACTGACCAAAGGCTCTTACGTCTACAATGTGAACAAGGGCAAGCGGGAGCGGATTTCGCGTATCTTGCGGATGCATGCCAACAAGCGCGAAGAAGTTGACGAAGTCTTTGCCGGCGACATCGCCGCTGCTGTCGGCCTCCAGCTTTCGACGACTGGTGATACGCTAGCTGACGAAAAGCGGCCGGTTCTGCTGGAAACGATCACGTTCCCGGAGCCCGTTATCTCAGTCTCGATTGAGCCGAAGACGAAGCCCGACCAAGAGAAAATGGGCATGGCGCTTCAGAGGCTGTCCGCCGAAGACCCGACCCTGCGAATTCGGACCGACGAAGAGACCGGACAGGTCATTTTGTCGGGCATGGGCGAGCTGCACCTAGACATTATTATTGACCGGATGCGCCGCGAATTCAAGGTCGAAGCTAACCAGGGCCGTCCGCAGGTCGCCTACAAAGAGACCGTTAAGAAGGCCGCCACTGCCCGTGTGCCTTACAAGCGGCAGTCGGGTGGCAAGGGTCAATACGGCGACTGTGAGCTGATTGTCGAGCCGCTGGAGGCTGGTACGGGCTTTGAGTTCGTCAACAAAACAGTTGGTGGTTCGATCCCGAAAGAGTTCATTAATCCGATTCAGGCAGGCATCAAAGAAGCGATGGAAACCGGTGTCTCGGCGGGTTATCCAATGGTAGACCTCCGGGTGAGTGTCACTGACGGCTCATACCACGAAGTGGACTCGTCGGAAATGGCGTTTAAGATTGCCGCCTCGATGACATTCAAAGAAGCAGCGCGAAAAGCGACACCGATTATCAAAGAGCCGATCATGGCGGTCGAAGTCGTCACTCCGGACCAGTTCCTGGGCAGCGTCGTCGGCGACCTGAACTCACGGCGCGGCATGATTGAAGGCCAAGAGCAGAGCCATGGCGCGACAATGGTGATTAAAGCCAAAGTTCCGCTGGCAGAGATGTTCGGCTATGTCACAAGTCTGCGCTCGATGTCGCAGGGTCGTGCGTCTTCCACGATGGAGCCATCGCATTACGCCGAAGTGCCGCGCAATGTCTCGGAAGAGC
>JAYVVR010000287.1:0-3967 GCA_043786835.1 Armatimonadota bacterium
TGCCCCGAGAAGCATTTGGCCACCGAATCCGTGGACATGCACCCGCTGGGCGACCATCGTGCGCGGGTCCCAGCCGCCGACGGGCTGGACCCGCAAAAAGCCTTTGTCGTCAACGTATTTGACGAGAAAACCAATCTCGTCAAGGTGCGCCGCCAGCATGACACGCGGCCCGCCGGTACCTTTTTTGATGGCAATGACATTCCCGAGCGTATCTACCGAGATCTCGTCGGTGAGCGGGCGCAACTCTTCAATCACGAGATCGCGGACTTTGTCCTCGCGGCCTGAAACACCGGGCGTCTCGCAAAGCTTTTTAAGCAGGTCAAAATTGATGGGCATGGAAATCTTTCTAAGAAAAGGGTGAATGCTGCTCGCAGGCTACTCTGCCGGCCAGTGTTCCGGCAGGGCGGCGGGGCGCTCAAGTGTGCTTTGCATGAGGTAATACTTGGACTGCTCGGACGAATCTAAAAAGCCCCACATGGCTTCCAGCACATGATAGGTTAGCTCGCCGCTGGCCCGCACCGGGCGGTTCTCACGAATCGCATACGCCATGTCGGCGACGCCCAGCCCCCGGCTGTTCTCAGCGTAGCCATGCGTTAGCGGCACGTCTTCCCAGCCTACCCCGCCCCGGCTGATTTTGACCGGGCCGCCGAACGAATTGGGGTCGGGAACCAGCATCGAGCCGAGCGTTCCGTGGATCTCAATCGGCGGCAGGGTACTGGCCCAGGTATCAAACGACATCACCAGCGTTGCGACGGCCCCATTCAAAAAGTCCGCCGTGCCTGCAATGTGAGTCGGTGTTTCGACCGTAATGATCTGGCCGTTTTTCGGCTCACTCGTCACGGTGCGTTGTGGAGATGCCTTTTGCGCTGAACCAGCAATGCGCGTAATGGGTCCCATCAGTGCGACTAGCGCTGTCAAATAGTACGGTCCCATATCAAACATCGGGCCGCCGCCGGGCTTGTAATAGAACTCGGGGTCCGGGTGCCAGGTCTCATGGCCGTGGCAGAGCATAAATGCCGTCGCGGCGACCGGTTCTCCGATCAGGCCGTCGTCAATTACTTTGCGGCAGGCCTGCAGGCCAGCGCCGAGGAACGTATCGGGAGCGCCGCCCAGCTTTAGGTTTTTCTCTTTGGCGACCCGAAGCAGCTCCTGCCCCTGCTCGCGAGTCAGTGACAGCGGCTTCTCGACATAGGTGCTTTTGCCCGCGTTCAGCGCGGCCAGACACACGTCGTAATGCGCTTTCGGGATTGTTAGGTTAATCACAATCTGAATTTCAGGATCGGCCAGCATCTCAGCGACAGTGCAGGCTTTTGGAACGCCATGTTCGGCGGCTTTCGCCCGCGCCCGGTCCAAATCCAAATCGGCGCAGGCAGCGACCTCAAGAATGTCCAGGCGTTTTGCAGTCTCGAAATAGATATTGCTGATGTTGCCGCAGCCGACAATGCCGACTTTGACGGGGGGGATTGGCGGGATATTCATAATGCTCCAATTTTCGCGGGTTAAGCGCTTTGACTTGGCACCTATCTTACACGAAAACCGGAGCGAAGTCAACGGGGCACTTTTATCCGTTCCGGTTCATCCGTTCCAGGGATGCGCCTTGTTTTTGGCAGGTTCGGCGGGGTCGCCGCCCTGTCCGGTTTCATCAGCGGAGCGGGTGCCGCCGGGATCCAAGTCACCCATCGGCAGCTCGTCGCCGGCGGTCGTTGTCTCCGGCGTGGTCGTATTCGGAATCGTGCCGTCTGCGCTTTCCGTAGACCCGATTGAATCAAGGGGGGTACGGACTGTGTCTCCCAGCTCCTGAGCGAGCTTGTCGGTTTCGCCGCCGGCCCTTGGGCCAGGATACGCTTCGCCGCCGTGCGACATTTCCCCGGCGCTCTGCACTGGTGCATCTTTGCCGCCGAGAGCTTCCGCACTGCCACTGCCGGTTTGGTGCGGGTCGTCCGGCGACATGTTTTCTGTGATCGGCGTATCTTTTGTCAGTTCCATGTAGGGTCTCACTTTCTGATGCGCTGTCTTTACCCCGGTGTTTATTTAGACAAACACGTGGGAACCAACTTCGGAGGTTGCCGGGTATGAAGAAACACAGATCAACGAAAACGATCCGGGGCCGACCGTCAAAGCGGCCTGGAATGAATCATAGCATGATGGGAAATAACGATGGCTGGTAGCCGGGCCTCAGGGCATCTCAGCGGCGGCAAATACACCGCCAGCCATACGACAGTGATTGACGCGGCGCTTTTGCCCGCGCAGGCCGCGGCACGCCTCGCCTGTGTCTCGAAAATCTCACTGGGACTTATTAAAACGCTGCGAAACGGTCCGCCAGCAATGAAATTTACCGAGGAGCGTACGGGCTGCCTGCTTGTGAAAGTGCGCGGCGTCTCATCCATTCAGGAAATCCGGGTCTATACGACTGATAAAGACGCCGCTGAGAATGCCATGCGAGCGGCATTTAAGTAGGAGCAAACAAAATGCAAACACGAAAAATCGGGTCGCTTAATGCGTCGGTCGTCGGCCTCGGCTGCAACAATTTCGGCTGGAAGATTGACGAGGACCAAAGCCGACAGGTAGTGGGCGCCGCGCTGGAAGTCGGCGTCACGTTCTTCGATACCGCCGACGTTTACGGCGGGACCAAAAGCGAAGAGTTTCTTGGGCGCGTCTTGAAAGGCCGCCGGGACAAAGTTATGCTGGCGTCAAAGTACGGCATTAAAATTGACGAGGCCCGGCCCGGCGGCGCGAAGCCCGCTTATATTCAGTCAGCGATTGAAGACAGCCTGCGGCGTCTGCAAACCGACCATTTGGACTTGTATCAGCTGCACCGCCCCGACGAAGACACGCCCATCGCCGACACGCTCGAAGCGCTGAACAACCTCGTGAAAGCGGGCAAAGTGCGCGAAATCGGCTGCTCTAATTTCTCGGCAGCCCAGCTTCAAGAGGCAGAGATTGCTGCGGCAGGCGGAGCGCGGTTTGTCAGTGTCCAAAACGAATACAGCTTGCTGAAGCGCGAGCCGGAAGCCGATATCCTGCCCGCCTGCGAAACGTTGTTTATCGCGTTTCTCCCCTATTTCCCACTGGCGAGCGGCCTGCTGTCTGGCAAGTACCGGGCCGGGCAGCCTCTCCCGGCAGGGACACGCATTCAAGCTGGCGAACAGTTTTCGTACCTGCTGACGCCGGAGAACCTGGGAATTGTCGAAAATTTGATCGCATTTTCGGAGACGCGTGGCCACACGATTCTAGAACTGGCATTTTCGTGGCTACTGCGTCAGCCGTCAGTTGCCTCAGTCATCGCCGGGGCGACTTCGCCGGCACAGGTAAAGGCAAACGCGGCGGCGGCAGACTGGGCGCTCACGGACGCCGATCTTGCAGAGATTGGGACGCTGCTTGCGTGAGGTTTCTATAACGTGTCTGCGTCCTCACTCTGGCCGGTATCCGCTGCGGTGACGTGCAGTGTGGTTCCCAGTGACGGTTTCTACGCAGATGCCTGAGTCCTGCGGATGCTCTCAGCTGCTGATATAGTGGTGTCATCCAAGCGTGCTGACTGAACTTGCAGGCTTTGCGTTCTCTCGGCTGATTGCAAAATTGCCGTTCGCCTTGCTGTGGGGGTTATTCTCCTGGCTCTTGTTGTGGGGACCGTTTGCTCTGCTCAGTAGGCTTGGCGGGCGCGGGCGCTTACAGTATCACGGCAGGCCAATATTAGACATTGTAGTAAGAGCCATCGTGCTGCTGGCCGTTTTAGAGACGCTCGTGGTACCACTGGCCTTGCCGTCGCGAAGTACCAGCGTACAAAAATCAGTTGAACCTCTTGACAAATCCGCGCCGCAGTCAGTATAATAGCATACAGATGCCGGGGTGGCGAAATGGTATACGCGCAACGTTGAGGTCGTTGTGGGGGCAACCCTGTAAGAGTTCGAGTCTCTTTCCGGGCACTGGAAGAGCGGATGAAGGCAAGGAATACTTTAGTTCCTTGCCT
>JAYVVR010000288.1:0-3912 GCA_043786835.1 Armatimonadota bacterium
CGCTGGTCCCCGGCGTGCTTTCTGGAAGTGAAGTCCAAGCTCTGCGGGAAGCGACTGACCGGCTCCAGCCGTTCAGATTTGACCACGTTTCGCCCTTGCGGGAGCATTATAAATGCGTCTTCAATCGCGAGCGGATCTTCTTTGATCAGATCTCTTGCCCCGGCATCACCGATCTGGCGGAGCGGACGATGGGCGATCAATGCCATATCATCGGTGAGACCGCCTGGCGCAGTCACCCCGGTTATAACGGCTGGACGCCGCACACGGATCAGGTCTGGATCACGGTCCCCGAATCAAACTTCGAGGACCCGAACTTTCTGCTCCCCATCACGGTCTGCACTGCGCACTACTACCTCAGCGACATCCCGACCGAGGACCACTGCCCGACGTATGTCATCCCCGGCAGCCATAAATCCGGGCGGCCCATGGGCGGGGACCCGAACCCGACCTGGCACGGCAAGTCCCTGGAACCCGTGCTGGTCAAAGCAGGCGACGTCCTATTCTTTCGCTCTGAAATCTGGCACTCGGGCAGCAAGAACGCCTCCGATTCGATCCGCTACCTGCTGCAGGTGCATTACGCGAACCGCTTCATCAGTCAGAAGTTCTCGCCGTGGCCCTGGCAATATAACCCGGAGATACTGGCAATCGCCGATGAGCGTCAGCTCCGGCTTCTCGGCAAGCACCCCGAGTCTAGCTACGGGTAGAGTAGATCACGGTCAAGAGTGTGCTTATGTGGTTTCCGCCAGGAGGTGAGCGGGCAGGATGATGTCCTGTCTGCGAGCCGGGGGAAACACCGTCAGCCGCTCGATTCGACCGGCACGATACTCACACTCAACCACGGTCCGCTGCGGGGCGTGCAGTCGAAACTTCACGTCCCACTCTTTTGGCCACGCCGGGAGAAGGAAAATCCGCTGCCCGGCACTTTGGAGCAGCATGAGATGGGTTGTCTCCAGAAGATTGCCTCCATGATTTTGGTCCGGCAGCCAGTCAAAATTCGGCCCCCAGGTGGCAGGCCAGCGATGGGCCGGGTTCGAATTGGCGCACTTGACTTGAAGTATCCTTGCCGCCTCGGCCGCCATGCCGAGAAGTGCGGCACAGTTGCCGTCATAGCCCCATCCGACGTCCAGGAGGTTGTAGCGCCGTGCGTAAGCCGTTCGTGCGACTTCCAGATCGGGCTTCCCCAGTCCGTAGAGCTGGAAGGGCCATACGGCGTATAGCTCGGGGTTTTCACAATTGGAACGGTGGGGACCATATTTCTGCGCTGGTGCCAGGCTGCTCTGCGGGGTATTTTCCACGCTGACGATTTCAAGAGGCACGACCGGAGCGGCCGCCTTCATATGGAGGAAGAAGGCCTTCTGCGCCGGTGTGATCAGGTGCGCGGGAAGGGCGCAAAGGCGGTGGGTAACGGCTTTCAGTCCGGCAGAAGTCGGCATATCGTTGATCACTCCGCTCCAGAATGTCTCGACGGCCTGGGTCGGATCCAGCCGTATCCGCCCCTCGGAATCCTTCTTGAAGCGCGTATCAAAATAGGTCAGTACTGAGACGGCCATTGGGAGCAATCTTGCTTTCAGAAATGCATTATCCTGCGTGTAATCCCACCGATCCAGGAGCAGAGCCACCAGCTCCGGCCCCTGGTTCCAGGCGTAGCGAAGCCATTCACTATCCACTTCTTTCGGCTGCTTACCGGTACGATCCCAGCCGTAGTCGGAGTTCGCGTATGTTCCCCAAACCGTCATCGTCTCGGGGAAATAACTTCCCGCCGCTCCGTGGTAGAGCCGGGTGCGTGCTTCCGCCAGAGGGCGAGCGCGTTCGTAGAGGTCGAAGAAGGGTTCCATCATCTCAAAATCCCCGCTTGCCAGCATCGGGTGATACATGTGACGGATATTTTGGAACCAGTGCGGGTCCCCCCAGAGTCGCCAATCCGGGCCGAATTCCCGGCCCTCGGCCCTCGGCTCGACGGTAAAAATGCCACCATTGAATTTAATCGGATAGTTGCCCCGGCCTTCGCAGGCCTGGACATACCGCTGCAGTGTGTACCCCTGCGTGACCGGAGAAAGGCTGTCGGTATCAGGCCACTGGGCAGCAATCTCTCCGTTGAGGTAAACCCGGCCGCCGCCCGCCTTCGCATCCACCGTCGCGGCAACGTGCTGCCAGGTATTGGCCGGGAGAATACCCAGTGGCGCTTGGAGAAGACGCGAGCCAAAGATAAACCGCAGCGTGTCTTTAGGATAGGTGTCGAAAAGAAATCCATCGGTCGCGTTTGCCGTCAATTTATCGAAAATTCGTCCGTCTCGGGTCTCGGTCGTATTGATCCAGGCTTCCAAAGTGAAGCCGGCATGAAAGTCTAATTTGTCGGCGGCGATTTCCCGCGGAGTCCCGTCACCACCAGCCTGAAGACCCGCCAATGGAGGCGCGGGCTGGTTCCATCCGGCACTCGACAGCCTGAGGATCTCAGCCCCGGACAGAGGCCGACCGTAGACACCCGTTCGGCCAAGCTGGCCGGGAAACGTGTTTTGTCCGTTCGAGTCGTACCCGATCCTCAAAGGGTGCGTCCGGCCCGGAACCACGATTCCCCGGTCCCCTCGAACCACCACATGAGACCGATGCCAGTAGCCTTCCCACCAGGCCGCCGTACGCTTCAGCGCGGCTCCGGCATCATCCGCTTGGTGGGCAATCGCTTTCGCTGTCGCGGTCCATTTCTGGGTAGTCGCGGTCTGCAGACAAGGCACGGCGACGCGCAGAGCAAATGAGTGGAGCGGTACTGGCGTGGCGAGTGTGCTCTCGCCAGCACCAGCAAAATTCTCCGCTGTCAGCCAGCCTCCAAACGTGCGGTGCAGGAGAGGATCGTGCATGGTGCCGGCGATCGGCTCAAGCGACTGGATCTTGATGGTCGAAGTGTACGCGGTGGAGACTTCATTGCGATGAAACCAGGCGACGACGCCGTTAGGAACCGGTGGAAAGATGTCGGCAGCCTCGGTCAGCGGGTACGGCGCTTCCTTCACTGTCCAGGCGGAGCTTTCCTCCTCGCCCACTTTGAGAGTATGTGCCTCCCGGCGCCAGCTCTCTACCCTCGCCGACACGTGGACCGGGCTGGCGGATCGGCCCAGGCAATGGACGACCGGCAGGTCACAATCGACAAATATCTGCAGTGTGACTCTCCGCGTGCCCTCTCCTGCGGTAATCTCGCAGACACCGTGCTGCAGACGAAGAACCTGCTGAAACGACGCCCCGGCCGTGAAAGGGTTCGGAGTCAGGGTAACCCGTATTTTTCCCACTTTGAGCAGCCGTCCGATTTCGCTGAAAGAATCGCTCCGGCTGATATAAAAGAGCAGGTCTCCATTTTCTTCAACCCAAAGGTTTATACCGACTTCTCCGTTACCTAGGGGCATGGAGCCGGACGCATCGCGACTCGGGGATCTCCAGACAACGTCACTCTCCGCGGTCCAATGGGTCGGTTCCGCGCCTTTGCCGGCTGCCGGAGCGAGTGCCGCCTCCACTTCACGCCCGAACACGAGCGGCGCGGCAATGAGCGATCCTAAACTGGCCTTGAGTACATCTCGTCTGTTCATGATTAATCTGGTTCCATTCTATCTCGCCGGCGGGCCGTAACTGATTTTTTCCGTCTGGACCGCGCGGGGACGGTCGGTTCAATCCGGCAGCGGGCTTGTGCTGCCGCGTCGAAGCCCGGCGATGATTTCGGACTGAAGACTATAATTCACCGGCAAAGCCGGCCTCTGCCAGCGGGTCAGATCCATCGACCACTTCGACCGGAGGGTGCTCTCCGCGTCCGTTCTCAGCTTATACTTCACCGAGGCGTCGTAATCGAACAACCCCCATCCGCCGGCATTGACGGTCTTGTAGGTCCAGGTCGCCCAGGGCCAGTGCAGACGGTTCATGGCTTCAGTCATGTCC
>JAYVVR010000289.1:0-10855 GCA_043786835.1 Armatimonadota bacterium
CGGCCCGCAGAAGGACATCGGCTTTTCCGACCTGACGGACCGCCTCATGCAGACGGATGCAGCCCACCCGGTTTCGCTCTATAACCAGATGGTGAAGGCACGTTTCTCGCCGTATACCAGCCGGGGCCGGATCTACGGCCTGCCCCATGACGTTCACCCGATCCAGATCGCCTACCGCCGTGATCTCTTCGCGAAGCTCGGCATTGACCCGAACTCGCTAAAGACATGGGACGAGTTTGTTGCTGCCGGACGCCGCGTGACTATCCCCGGCGAGCGTTACATGATCCAGTTTTCGGACAGCGACGCCGGGCTGGGGATGGAAGCGTGCCTGCTCCAGCGCGGTGGCGGCTACTTTGACCCACAGGGCCATTGTATTATGGACAACGAGACCGCAGTTCAGGCCATGCATTGGTATGTCCCCTTAGTGGCGGGGCAGCATCCGATCGGCAAGGACATCGGCGGCGTTTCCAGCCAGTTTTTGACGCAGGCGGTCGAGAATGGTTACCTGCTGTGCATGCTCTGCCCGGACTGGCGCTGCAAGCTGATTGAAGAGGACATGCCGCGCTTGAAAGGGAAAATGGCGCTGATGGACCTGCCCTCTGCTGCGCCGGGCGGACCCGTGACAAGCACCTGGGGAGGGACTATGCTGGGCATCACCAAGCATTGCAAGGACCAGGAGACGGCGTGGGAACTCGCGAAATACTTCTACACGGACCCCACCCAGCTTGAAGAACGCTACCGGACCCTGGAGATCATTCCGCCGTTCAAGGGAGTCTGGAACCAGCCGGTCTTCCAGGAGCCGCACCCGTACTGGCATGGTCAAAAGATTGGGGATAGGTATATCGCGCTCGCTCCGCAAGTTCCGTTCCAATACACCAGCCCGGCGATCGTGACCGCCAAAAACAAGCTAAGTGAGGCCATGGTGGCCTGTATCCAATACTATAACGCGCATGGCGAGGCCGGGTTCGAGCCGTTCATCCGCGCCCGGCTGGGACGCAGCGCCAATGAAGTTCGCGCACTTTTGAATCGAGATCCCTATTGAGTACCACGACTGTCGTCAATCCTTCCGTCCGGTCCGAGACCCGCTCGCCGCGCTGGTTCACGCTTCAGCATAAGCTGGCACCGTATTTATTCGTCGCGCCCTTTCTGCTGATTTTCTTGACCTTTGGCCTGTGGCCGATCGTCAAAAGCCTCATTCTGGCTTTTTATGCCACGAATGGGCCAAAAAGCAACGTGTTCGTAGGGTGGAACAACTTCCGGTTCCTGTTCGCCGACCAATCGTTCCACCGTGCTGTCTGGAATACGGTGGTTTATGCGTTTTGGTCGGTCGTTTTGCAGCTTCCATTAGCTCTCGGCCTTGCGATGCTGCTGAACCAGTCCTGGCTGAAGGGGCGCAATTTCCTGCGGCTGGCGTTTTTCGCGCCGAATCTGCTGGGGCAGGTCTTTGTCGGCGTGCTGTTCTCGGTCCTGTTCGTGCCGCAGTATGGGCTGGTCAACCGGGCGCTGCACGCGCTGATACCGGGATTTTCGCTCGACACGGAGTGGCTGACGAACCCGGCCTGGGTCATGCCCGCGCTTGTGCTGACCTCGCTGTGGATGTATGTGGGCTTTAACATGATCTATTTTCTTGCTGCTTTGCAGGCGGTGGACCGGGATCAATATGAAGCGGCGATGGTGGACGGCGCAAATGGCTTGCAGCAGTTCTGGGCGGTGACACTGCCGGGGATCCGCCCGGTCGCGGTGTTTGTGTTGGTGACGGCGACTATCGGCTCATTCCAGTTGTTCGAGCTGCCCTTTATTATGCTGAATAACTCCGGCGGCCCGGACAACTCGGGCCTGACCATCGTTTCCTATCTCTACATGAACGGCTTCATGACCGGCGATTTAGGCTATGCGTCGGCGGTCGGCTGGGTACTGGCGCTTGGCCTGCTTGCCGTGAGCCTCCTCCAGATGCGGGCGACCGGGACCTGGAAAGAAGGAAACGCATGAGCCTGCAAAGACGGACTAGCTTGAGCCGTGCCTTGATTATTATTCTGTTGCTGATTTCGGCGGCAGTCGCTCTGATGCCCCTGGTCTGGCTCGTCGCTGCGACCACAAAAGGGCCGGACGACTTGTTCCACTATACTTTCTTTGCGCCGCGCTTCTCGGCGGAGAACTACCACGACTTGTTCACGAAAGTGCCGTTCCTGCGGTATTTGATGAACAGCCTGTTCGTGACCGGCGCAACTGTTGTCGTGCAGCTCTTCTTTTCCTCGCTGGCCGGCTTTGCGCTCGCCAAATACGAGTTTGTCGGCAAGAAGGTGGTCATGGTCATCATGCTGACGACACTGCTGATTCCAGGGCAGGTCGTGATGGCGCCGCTGTATGAACAGCTTTACCATTTGGGTCTGGTGGACACGCGGCTGGGCCTGATTATCCCCGGTGCGGTCAGCGTCTTCGGCATCTTTTTATTCCGGCAGTCTATCCTGCAGGTTCCCGATGAGCTGCTGCAAGCGGCGCGTCTCGATGGCTGCACGGAGTTCCGCATTTACTGGGACATCGTCATGCCGGTAACGCGCCCGATGATCGGAGCATTTTGCTTGATCAGCTTTATGGCGGCTTGGAACAACTTCCTCTGGCCGCAAATCCTGCTGCACCATGACGACAAGTTCACCCTGCCTATCGCACTGAACCAAATGATCGGCATTTATGGGAACCAGTACGGGATGCTGATGGCAGGTACGCTGGTCAGCGTGCTGCCGGTCGCCATTCTCTTCCTCGTGCTCCAGCGTGAGTTCGTTGCAGGCTTGACTGCAGGCGCAGTGAAAGGCTGACCGTAACTGAGCATCTCATCCGAAGAGTGCAGCCCACACCTTTGCCTCTGCTAATTCCGTAAGATAACACAAATTAGTCCAGAAATATGTTCAAGCAACTCTTGCTTACGGCAATATGCCATTGGACATCACGGCGAGGCTGTTGCCATGTCTTATTTCAGAAGAAACTTTGACACTTTATAGGAGATATTTTGATGCTTCAGGGTAGGTAGAAATCCGCCATAACCGTGTGTCTCTATGGCTGCAAGCACGGCAAAGATTCAAGCCGCTTGTCATTCCTAATGATGGCTTTACTCGTCCTATTTTCTTCAACTGTCCTCTTGGTTTAAAACAAGACCCAAAGCAATCTGCTTCACGTCAAAGAGAAATTCAAGAAAACAACAGAAAGATACAAAGTCTTCTCGCCGCTGGCTGAGAATGAATGAGTGGATACTATTCTCAGGCACCCTGCGATATGCCGGAACTGAAGTATTCGCTGGACACTTATGTCGGTAAATAGAGAAATCATCGGCGTTTTTGAGGCCAGTTTCGGCGTAGGGGAGGGGAGCAGGCTTGTGCTTGGTGAACGGGAGCAGCATTGCCATTTCTCGCTGCCCCGGTGATGCTTCAGGTGATGCCTCTGACAAGGTACAATCCAGTCAGAGGCTTTTTCTATGCGTGTGCCATTGCTGGCGGAAGAAGAGATTGCGGGACACTTGGCGGAGGTACCGGGGTGGGCGCGGGTAGGGGAGGCAATCAAGCGGACGTACCGGTTTGCGGGCTTTCGGGCGGCAATCGCGTTTGTGGGTCAGGTGGCGGAGGCTGCCGAGGACGCCGACCATCACCCGGAGATTGATGTTCGCTACAAAAACGTGACGCTTTTGCTGAGGACGCATGACGCAGGCGGGCTAACCCGGCTGGATTTTAGCCTGGCTGTGGTGTGTGATCAGTTGGCGAAGGGGGAGAAGCGATGAAAATGCTTGCGCTGCTGCTGCTGACGCTTTTAGTGCGCCCGACTCTTGCTGAAGACGGGGGCGGCTGGACGCAGACGCCGAATACGATGACCGACCCGCGCTGGGCGGCGGCGTCTGTTTTGCTTGCGAACGGGCGGGGGCTGATTGTTGGGGGGTACTCGTATCCGACAGACCGGTGCGTCGCGTCTGCCGATGAGTTTGACCCAGAAACCCGCCGCTTTGTGCTATGCACCGGCAGGCTGCAAGCGCCGCGCAATTTTGCGTCAGCGTCGCTGCTACCGGACGGGAAAGTCTTGGTTGCTGGCGGCTACAATACTGTCTTGGGATCACTCGCGACAGCGGAAGTGTTTGATCCGAAATCGCAGAAGTTTACCCTGCTGCCGAGCCAGCTTGAGACGCCGCGCGAGCTGTTTACGGCGACGACACTTTTGGACGGCAAAGTCTTGATCGCTGGGGGCTTTAACACGCATCGGGGACGGACTTCGGCGACAGCGGAAGTGTTCGACCCGACAACGCAAATGTTCACGCGGGCAGGGCCGCTGGCGGGAGATCGGTTTGGTCAGTGCGCGGCGCGGCTTGCCGACGGGCGCGTTCTTGTCGCGGGCGGGACACACTGGTTTGCGCGGCATCCCGGCGTCCCCTTAGCGTCGGCGGAGATTTACGATCCAGCGACTGGGAAGTTTCAGACGACGCATGGGCCGATGGCATTTGCTAGGGACCGGCCCACGGCGACGCTGCTGCCGGACGGCTCCGTGCTGATTGCCGGAGGGCAGAACGGGCCGAATGAGCCGGCATCAGTGGAACTCTTTGACCCGAAGACCGAGACGTTCAAGACGCTGCCGGGGTTGCTGATCACGCCGCGTATGGCCCACTCCGCCGAGACGCTGCCGGGCGGGACAGTGCTGCTGTCAGGCGGGTGGAGCACGGCAGAAGCGGCAACGACAAAAAGTGCCGAGCTATTTGACCCGGAAACACAGACATTTGCGCGAGAGCCGGTGGTTCCTATCGGGACGCATGACCAGACGCTGCTGGTATTCCCAAATGGCTTGGTGCTGGTCGCTGGGGGTAAGCAGGCGTCGGCTGGGGCGGAAACGTCGCTTGCGACCGGCTTTACCCGGCAATTTCGCCGCCGGTAAATGTCTCATCAGTAGAAACACGCGAAACCCGGTAACTCTTGCAGTGAATGGGGGCCGGGGGTGCGCCGAAGATAGGAGTGTGCCGAACTTGCGGAGCAGACGGCGCACAAAAATTAAATAGCGAATTTAAAACAAAATAAGCACGAAATCATCCACGGCGTTTCCCGCCGCGAACGATACACTCAAACCAAGAGAAAAGAATGTAGACCCGACGAACCTGCCGCCTCCCGTCGGGTCTTTTCTTGCCTGTTTGCCTATTTCCTTGCCTATTTGCCTACTTTCTTGCCTGTTTTCGCAGCTCGCCTTTTCCCAAACAGCACTTCCCCTTGTGCCGCCCTTGACAATCCCCGCTAAGTCTTGTATACTCCTAACAAAGCAATTATCAAAAGCAATTATTTCACGTTATTATCACCTGCGGTCATGTCCCCTTTTTAAAACCAATTCTGAAGAGATCACCACATGCCCCAGGCAGGAGGAGTCGCATTTGCAGACAATACGAACCGTTGGCGGACAACGCCTTTCCGGCGAAATCCGCCTGAGCGGCAGCAAGAACGCCACCGTCGCTGTTCTCGCCGCCGCAATTCTGCCCGCTACCGGCCAGACTGTCCTCTCGAATGTTCCCCGCATCAGTGATGTGCTGACACTGCTCGATATTCTCCGCTATGTCGGGGTTAAAGTCGATTTCTCCGGCAACACCGTCATCCTCGACTCTTCCTCGCTCACGACTTCGGAAGCTCCTTACGAGCTGATCCGCAAAATGCGGGCGTCATTTCTCGTTCTCGGCCCGCTGCTGGCCCGCTTCGGCAATGCTCATGTTGCCCTTCCCGGTGGCTGCGACATCGGCGCACGGCCCGTAGACTACCATCTGAAGGGGCTTGAGAAGCTCGGCGCAAAAACAGTTGTCGAACACGGCTTTGTCCAGGCGACTATTCCAAACGGCCTGCATGGCGCAGATATTTATTTGGACCGCAGCTCAGTCGGCGCAACCACGCATCTCATGACGGCGGCGGCGCTCGGGCAGGGGATCACGACGATCTCAAACGCTGCGCAGGAGCCCGATGTTGTCGCGATTGCTGATATTATCAATTTAATGGGTGGCAAAGTGCGCGGCGCAGGCACGAAAGATATTGTAGTCGAAGGGGTCAAAGCTTTGCGCGGCACGGAATACACAATAGACACCGACCGGATTGAAGCCGGGACTTTTGCCGTCGCCGCTGCGATCACTCAGGGTGATCTGTTTATCAGAGGCGCGGTTGAGGCCCATGTCCAGCCGATTACCCGGAAACTGGTCGAAGCCGGTGTTTCAGTCGTGTTCAGCGATGACGGCGTCCGGGTGCAGGTTCCCAAAAACAAAACTTTGAGCGCGATCCGTATCACGTCCAGCCCCTATCCTGGCTTTCCAACCGATGTTCAGCCCCAGTTTGCTGCTCTGCTGACCCTTGCAAACGGGACCTCCACAATTACCGAAACTATGTTCGAGCGGCGCTTTAAATATATTGACGAGCTGGCCCGGATGGGCGCGAATATCAAGACCGAGTCGAACGCCGCGATTATTGACGGCGTCCCGCGCCTTACCGGCGCTCCGGTCGCCGGCTCGGACCTCCGCGCGACCGCGGCGCTGGTGCTGGCGGGGCTTGTTGCTGAGGGCACTACCGACATCAGCGGAGTCCAGTATCTGGATCGGGGCTACGAAGGCTTCGAGCCGAAGCTGCGGGCGGTCGGCGCAAGTATCGAGCGCGTCTTTGCTGACGACGGTTTCGATGAGACCCTGGCGGAAGACGCGAGCCGGCTTGTCCGGATGGGAGTCGCGGCTTGATGCGTTTCAGCCAGGATATCGGCATTGATCTCGGGACGGCAAATGTTCTGGTCTATGTGCACGGGCGCGGAATTGTCATGCGCGAGCCATCGGTGGTCGCGATCAACATCAACACCCGGAAAGTCATTGAAGTCGGCGAAAAAGCGCGGGAAATGGTCGGGCGCACCCCGGTCAATATCGCTGCCGTCCGCCCGATGACCGATGGCGTGATTGCGGACTACACGACGACCCAGCGGCTTTTAGAGCATATTCTCCACAAAGTCTGCGGCGTCAAGCGCATCTTCAAGCCGCGCGTTCTTCTTGCAGTCCCCTCGGGCGTCACAAGTGTTGAGCAGCGGGCCGTCAAGCAGGCCGCGCTTGCAGCGGGGGCCGGCGAAGCCCTAACGATTGAGGAGCCGATGGCGGCGGCGATTGGGGCAGGCCTGCCGATTGACTCGCCCGGGGGCAACATGGTGGTTGACATCGGCGGCGGGACCACCGATATTGCCGTGCTGTCGCTTGATGGAATCGTATTATCTCGCAGCCTACGCATCGGCGGCATGAAGCTTGATGACGTGATTATTCGCCATGTCCGCACGAATTACAACTTGCTGATTGGCGACCGGACCGCCGAAGAGATCAAGATCGCCATCGGCAGCGCGGTGACTCAGCGCGAAGAGATGAAAATGGAAGTCCGGGGCCGCGATTTGCTGACGGGTCTGCCGCAGACGGTGGAAGTGACTTCGCAGGAGATCCGGGAGTGTATGGCCGAGCCGATTTCCCAGATTGTCGCCCGCGTCAAGAACGTATTAGAAAAGACCCCGCCGGAGCTTGCGTCCGACATCATCGAGCGCGGCATTTTCCTGACCGGCGGCACGGCTCTGTTGAGGGGTTTGGATCAGCTCATCGCCGAGACTTCCAATGTCCCTACCTATGTCGCCGACGACCCGCTGTCCTGCGTCGCCATCGGTACCGGCAAAGCATTGGAGCAGCGCCGGGGCATCACCGAAGATTTGCTTGCCGTCGCTTAACTTCCCTGCCCGCGAGGGTAGAGAATTGCTCCTTCAAAGCACGGGGGTTCAGCCCCGTGTTTCCTGTCTTATTGGACCATCTATCATGCCACCCTACAAAACTATTTTCGCCCTCTGCCTCGCCGGGCTGCCGGCGGTTGCTTTTGCCGCCCCGACGGCAACACTGCCGCGAGACATCCCGCCCCAGCACTGGGCCGCCGGCTCGGTCAAGCGCGTTATGCAGCAGAGTATCATGGGCACGACCAAAGACGGGCGTTTCCAGGGCAACCAGCCTGTCACCCGCTACGAGCTTGCCGTCGCGCTCGACCGCTTCGTTCGCTACATCGAAGCCGGACGCCAGCCGCTCCACGCCGAGATCTTCCCCGCTCCCAAGAAACTCGCGCCTGCTGCTGACACCGTTCAGCGCCAAGCCCTTACGCGTTTAGTCGTGGGCGGCTTTCTGCCTGCGAAGTCCCTGCTCGTCACCCAAAACGGCAACGGTCTCGTCACCGCCAAAGAAACCTCCGACGCCCTCGCCGCCGTCACCATCCGCCTATCCGACCGGGCAGAAGCGCCGCCGCACCAGTGAAATCCCTGCTCCCTGCGTCCTTGAGTTCGCACCGGGAGAGGGAGATGGGAGCAGCCTACGGCACATTCGGGATCGGCATCCGCAGGACTTGAAGGATTTGCTTGACATCCTGATACAGCGCCCGGCCCGCGTCGCTGTTGACTGTCCGTAGGTTCGGCGACCGCTTGCCCCCATACACAATGTAAACTTGCGGACGGCCCGTGACATTCAACCGGCGAGCCGACCCTGCTGGTACAGTCTGCTGCTCCCGGAACCGGCGGTTTCCCTGGCCGCCCCTCACCTGCCGGGACCCGCTCAAAGCAATCGTGCCGGTCGGCAGCCGGTCTATCGGCTCCGCTTTTTGCAGGTCGGCAAAGAAGCGCTTGCGGGTAACGGCAATCAGCATGTTGTCGCGATGGATGGTCCTGCCTCGGCGGGGCTTCAGGGTGGCCGACAACGCGCCGCTGGGGGCGACGGTCGCCCGGTAGCCGGGGGTAAGGCCGACGCCGGTGTTAATGATGGTCACGGTCCCGCCCGCCGCCGGAGCCGCGAGAGTCGGCCCAGCGGCAAGCAGGCCCGGCAGCAGCGCCATCCACAGTATCAAGGATTGAGTTTTCATAAGGTTCTCCCATTCCATCTTACCCCAACCAAACACCCCGCTGCTATCTTCGCTTCTTCTCGGCCCTTAATTGGGAGCGAACACGGATTTGGTCAAAGTTTTCATCTCAATTCATTCGCTCAAATTGCAGACGAAAACTCGCCTACTGTTTAACCGGCGTCGCGGATGAGGCTCCGCAGTGTCCCGCGCGCTACGGGCTTCATAATGATATGGCTGCCGTTCTACCGAGAGACCCGCCAGCCGAAACTCTCAAACACTTTCACAGCCTCGCTTGCGTTCAGCAGCGGGGCAACTGGTATCAGGCGACTACCTCAACCAGACGAGTTTCGCGCGTCAGCGGCAAACCCCGTTCAGCCCTGACTTCTAAACACAGCCGAATCGCATCTTCGATATTCTCCATTGCTTCGTCCTGCGTCTGCCCCTGACTCACGCAGCCGGGGATCGCCGGACATTCTACTATCCACATCTCGTCCTCGTCCCGGTCCAGCGTTACATTAAACTTCAAGCTCATAATTATTCTCCTTGCATACAGTCGCAGATAAAACAGCTTTATTCGTAGTTAGAACCGAATAGCCGTTTTGCTTCAAGTGCTTCCGTAATAACAGCCTCATTCTCTGCCACGATACCTTTCCCGGCATAATAGGGAAAGCCCGAGGGACAGAGGCATTTGGGTTCCTGCGGACGGCGCGGTCCCACTTGGCACCAACTCATGCGAAGATGGTCAGTGAAGTCTGGATACCCGGAAGAGTTCACTGAACAGCCAATCCAGAATTGATCGAAGAGATGGCTCTCTTTCTCTATTGTTCCCACTAACCCGCACCAAGCGTCCGTCCCAGAAAGCGTCAGAAAGTATTTTACCCGCAAGTGAAAACCACTTACTGCTTGTGCTGAGGCCGCGTCTGTCAGGCCTCCCTTTTCGTCGTTTAGCTTCCAGTCGGCTATTCTAATAGGCTCAATGTAAAGCAACTGTCCAATATAATGTTCCGGCAAGGTTAAGGCGAGTATCACTCCAGTATTGTACCACTTCGCAACTGTCCAAAGTATGCTGAAAATAACCTTGTAGAATTACGGGGGGGCGTGGAATAATCGGGGCATGGCAGTTCAGGTACAGACAGGGAAGCGGGCGAGCGCACCCCCGAGCGGCGGGATAATGGGCTTCTTTGCGAAAGCGGCGAAGCAGACCGATATCGCAATGGCGGTCGCGCTCATCGGCATGATCTCGATGCTGATTTTGCCCCTGCCGGAAGCGTTTTTGGATTTCGGATTGGTCTTGAATCTCGCAGGCGCGGTGCTGATTTTGCTGACGGCGCTGTATACGACCGAGCCGCTGCAATTCTCGGTGTTCCCGGCGCTGCTTTTGATTACGACTCTCTTTCGGCTAGCGCTGGAAGTCTCGGCAATGAAGCTGATTATCGGGACGGGCAGCGCGGGCCATGTGATTGCGACCTTCGGGCAGGTCGTGATTGGCGGCAATTATGTGGTCGGGATTATCGTCTTTTTGCTTTTAGTGGTCGTCCAGTTTGTCGTGATTACGAGCGGCGCGGGGCGGGTGGCGGAAGTCGCGGCACGGTTTACGCTCGACGCCATGCCGGGCAAGCAGATGGCGATTGATGCCGATTTGAACGCTGGGGTTATCAACCAGGACCAGGCGCGGGACCGGCGCAAAGCGGTCGGGCAGGAAGCGGACTTCTACGGCGCGATGGACGGTGCGAACAAGTTTGTCCGGGGCGATGCGATTGCGGCGATTGTGATTATCGTTTTGAACATCATCGGCGGCTTTGCGATGGGACTGTCGAAAGGCGAAGATGTTATCAAAGTCCTGCATGACTATACGCTGCTGACTGTCGGCGAAGGACTTGTCGCCCAAATCCCCGCGCTCTTGATTTCAACGGCGGCGGGCCTCATGGTGACGCGGGCGGCGTCGGATACGGCGATGGGCGGGGACATTGCCCGGCAGATTT
>JAYVVR010000290.1:0-3908 GCA_043786835.1 Armatimonadota bacterium
GGCAGTGTTGGGGCCAACTTGCGGACATCTTTTTCTTCGCGTTCGCCGAGAAAAGTCAGGGCAAGCCGCGCCCCTTCCCGCGCTAGGCTCCTCGCGCAGCCCCAGCAGAGCGACCGCTCGTTGCGGACCCCGTAAATGATCCCTTGTTTGCCGTCTAAAATGCCCATCGAAACGCCTCCACTCAAACAAAAACTTTTGCTTGAGTATACCCGCAAAGTTTAACCGTGCGAATCGGAGCGATCTCCCCGTGTCGCCAATGCTCTTATAACGCTATTATGCAGCCATAGCTTTTGGACGAAAACTGCTGCCTCAGTGCCACCTGCCGCGCCGACGGACACAAAAAAGCGCTCATAAAAAAAGCGCTCACAAAGAGTTAAGAGGAAAGAGTAAAAAGAGTAAGAGGAAAGGCCGCAGACAAGTCACGCGGGCCATATTTATAATTCTCATTGGTGTTGCCGCATCAATTCTCTTGACTAGCGCGGAGCGGTACTTGCGTCTCTTGACTAGCGCGGAGCGGTACTTGCGCGGACAATCAAAGTCGGGGCGACAAGCAGGGGCTCGGTCGGGACAGACTCGCCGGACAAGAGGCGCAGGAGAAGACGGGTTGCTGCGGTGCCGATCTCTGTCAGCGGCTGGCGCACGGTCGTCAGGGGCGGCTGGAGACGGGCGGCGTCGGGGATGTCGTCGAAGCCGACTACCGATAGCGCCGACGGGATGGAAATGCCGAGGTCGCGGGCGGCGTAAAACACCGCCATTGCAATCTGGTCGTTGCCGGCGATAATCGCGCTCGGCGGGGCCGGCTGCGACAGCAGCAACCGTGCCTGGGCGTAGGAAATCTCGGTGTTTTCGTAAGATGCTGGGACGATAGATTCCGGCAGAACGCTGAGGCCCAGCGCGAGGAGTGTTTCCCGAAACGCCGTCACGCGAACTTCGGCGCTGTACATATTCGGCTCGCCGGAGAGAAACACGATGCGTGTGTGTCCAATTTCCCGCAGATGCCGGATGGCAAGCGTGATGCCGAGGGCATTGTCCACGTCCACCGATGGCATGCCGAACGGGGCGCTGGCCGACGAGACCGTGACGATTTGGGAGCCGGCGGAACGCAGGCTCGGCAGAATGTCGGTGTCGGTGGGCGGCGCGACAATGATAATGCCGTCGGTGCGCTGGTCCCGCAGCTTTGGCAGGGAACGCTCGGCGCTTTGCCATAGCTCGGTAAAAATCGTCACATTGTAGCCGGCCCGCGCGGACTCTGCCAGCACTCCCTGCAAAATGCCTGATGTGTACGGGTGCCAGATGGCGATCTCGGAGCCGATATTATCAAACAAAATGCCGAGCGTGTTCATGCGCTTCTTAGCGAGGCCTCGAGCAACTGCGCTGGGATGGTAGTTCATCTCGCGTATAGTCCGCAGCACCCGTTCGCGCGTTTCCGGCAGCAGCGTATTTTTCCCATTGATGACGTAGGAAACCGTCGCCGTGGAAACGTCGCACGCCCGCGCAATGTCTTTAATCGTCGGCATATTCTATTATAAGCCAAAAAAACAAGCATTGTCAAACAAAAATTGTCTTGACAACACTGAAATCATATGCTATCATAGCAAATCGCTTAACCGGATAAACGAATGCTGTTCTCGAAACTCTCTTTGCTTGCTACTGCCGTCCTGCTTCTGGCCGGCCCGAAACTCTCCGCAGCCCCGCTGCCGCTGCTCCACGCGTCGGGAACCGCGCTGGCTGATCCGTCCGGCCGTGTGGTGACGCTGAAAGGCATCAATCTCGGCGGCTGGCTCGTGGAAGAGATGTGGATGCAGCCGTTTGTGACGACGCCGCCCGCCGGCTCAAGCTTCATGCCTATCAAAGACCATGTCTCGCTCTGGAATACGGTTCAAACCCGCTTCGGTGCTGCCGGCAAAACACGGGTGCAGACGGCGTTCCGAAACGCGTGGCTTGGCGAAAGTGATTTCAAGCGTCTTCACGCCGCCGGGTTCAACTGTGTCCGTCTGCCGTTTCTCGCAGGCATTGTGAATGAGCCGAGCGGTCTGCGCTGGCTGGACCAGGCGGTTCAGTGGGCCGGCGAAAATGACCTTTATGTGGTTTTAGACATGCACGGCGCACCGGGCGGCCAGAGTGACCAGCACCACACGGGACAAGCCGACTTAAACCAGTTTTTCAAGAACCCGGCGAATATCACGCAGACCGAGCAGATCTGGACCCAGATTGCCCGCCATTACCGGGGCAACCCGGCGGTTGCAGGCTATGATATGCTGAACGAGCCGACGGGAACGCCAAACTCGGACACGCTGTATGTGGTCCAAGACCGTCTGTACCGGGCCATTCGCGCCGGCGATCCCGCCCATGTGATTTTCATTGAGGATGGGTACACTGGTATCCAGTGGATGCCGTTTCCCGCCCCCGCCGGCTGGAGCAATGTTGTTTATAGCACGCACTACTACAACTTCAATGCTAAAAGCGCTGCCGATCAGCAGAAGTCGTCGGACGACTATGTGGCCTCGATTGAAAAGGAACAAGCCCGACGGACCGTGCCGTTCTATATCGGTGAGTATGGCTTCGAGCCGCACGGGACCCGCGAGCTGCTCTCAAACTTTTTGCAGACATTAGATGCTAAGCATATTTCGTCGTCGCTGTGGACGTACAAAGTGATGTGGACCGGCGGCGGTCAGTCGCTGTGGAGTTTGTGTAGCAACGCCCGCCCGGTCACGGCGCTAAACCCGTTTACGGATACCGAAGCCCAGCTTATCGAGAAATGCGCCCAGCTTCGCACCGACCGTCTTGACACAAACCCGAATGTTGCCGCTGCATTCGGGCCTCCCATGAACCAAACGGCAAAATACCAGATCTCGAACGCTGAGATTAAGAAGGAAAAAACATGAAACGTACCAGAGTCGGTTTCACCTTGATTGAGCTGCTCGTCGTCATCGCCATTATCGCGATTCTCGCTGCTATTTTATTTCCCGTGTTCCAGAAAGTCCGCGAGAACGCCCGCCGCGCCTCCTGCCAGTCTAATGAGAAGCAGCTCGGCCTTGCTCTCATCCAATACACCCAGGATGCCGACGAAAAGTACCCGGGAGGGGTCGTTGGACAGTTCAGTAGCGTATCCGGCTGGGCGGCAAAGATTTATCCCTTCGTCAAAAGCGCGGGTGTCTACAAATGTCCTGATGATCCCGGCTCCCCGCAGACACTCTCGGGCAAGCCCGGAACCTTCGTTCCGGTCTCCTACGCCATGAACATGAACTTAGATCCAAGCCTCTTCTCTGCCCAAACTGCGCTTGCCGCAATTTCTGCGCCCGCATCAACGGTGGCCTTGGTGGAAGTGCAGGGGATGTACGCGGATGTGACAAATACAGCCAATGACCCAGATGGCAATGGAACTACCGGTAACGGCAACAACAGCACGTATGGCTCGGAAGAAACGCATGGAGGTGATAACGGTGATGGTTTCATGTACGAATTAAACAACACCACCGCAAAATATGTCTCTGGGCCCTCAGCGACCAGCAGCATGGGAAATCCTGGTCGGAGTACCGGCCATGACCTTCCTGCACGGCACACCGACGGCTCCAATTTCCTGCTCGCAGATGGGCATGTTAAATACCTGCGGCCTGTCGCGGTTTCGCCGGGCTACAATAATTCTTCTACTTGCGGCCAGGATCAGCAGTTGTCAGGCAATACCTGTGTAGCTACTAGTCCTGGGCTTGCCGCCGGTACAGGGGCTTTGAACTCTAACGGCGCCAATTTTGCAGCGACCTTTAGCACGAACTAAAGCTGCCCCGTGAAACGCAGCAGCCCGGCTTCTCCCGCGAGAAGCCGGGCTTTTCTTTGTGTAGAACCGTGTAGGTCCCGCCGTGGGGGTCCTGCCGTGAACGGCAGGTCTGGAGGCGAAGCGCCCACCGCCC
>JAYVVR010000291.1:0-3901 GCA_043786835.1 Armatimonadota bacterium
GTGCGCCCGGCGATTGTACTTCAGGAAGATGCGCTGACCGAAGACCTAGAAACAAGCATTGTCATTCCGTTGACGACGAAAACAAAGCGCCTTGCAATCCCGACCACTATTTTCTCTCTCGCCGGCGAGGCCGGATTGCCTCAAGACTCGGTCGCGCTTTGTCATCAGGTGCAGGCTCGCGGCAAAGCGCGTTTTCTTTCCCGTGTTGGAACCCTGACTCCAGGCAGGCTACTGGACGTGCAAAATGCTTTGCTGGACGCGCTTGGACTTTAACGCTCTATTTTATGAGTATGGATAGCATAACTGTCAGTCTCATCTCTCCCGCTGACCTCTCTACTATTCTGCCGCTGGTCAAGACACTCAATCCAACGATTGACGAGGCGCTGCTGGCGCGGCGGCTGGACGAAATGGTCGGGCAGGGGTACCAATGCGCCGGGGCTTATGATGGCGGTATGCTCATCGGCGTCTGCGGGATTTGGGTGGCAACGCGCTTCTACTGCGGTAAGTATCTCGAACCCGATAACATTGTCGTTCACCCCGACTACCGCTCACGCGGCGTCGGTCAAACGCTGATGGCCTGGGTCTACGACTACGCCCGGTCGCTGAACTGCGAAGTGGTCGAGCTAAACTCCTACGTCGCTAGTCCCCGCGCCCACAAGTTCTACTTCAACGAAGGTTTTCAAATTCTCGGCTTCCATTTCCAGAAGCGGCTGGATGAAGAATAACCATGACAGCGATTGACGTGACCGTGGACTCACAACATTTCCAAATGCTGAAAGAAATGGCTTCGGCACGAGGTATTGAAGTTAGGGAGATGGCATCACGCTTGCTACGACGCGCTACCCGTGCCGCACAGCCTAAGCCTGTCTATGATATAGAAGTGCTGAAAGCTTATGCAGCGGAGTTTGAGGCGGAAGAGCTAGCCCTCGCGGACTCTGACCCAGTTCACCGGTTGGAACTTTTAGAGGCTGAAGATAGGGCGCGATAATACTGTGCGTTGAAGAACCATGTGCTGAAGCACACGGCTAGGGCTTTATTGGGGTGCTGGGCGCAGACGCGCCAAGTGGCAGGATTCGATAGCTGATGTACTCTAGCTCCGATCCGCCTTTGTTACCACAAACGAAGAGAGCTATAGACCGGGCTTGAAAGCGGATTTCCCCGAATGTGTCCTTGAATTCCCGATACACATTCGCGTAAG
This sequence comes from Armatimonadota bacterium, assembly GCA_043786835.1. GTDB lineage: Bacteria > Armatimonadota > Armatimonadia > Armatimonadales > Capsulimonadaceae > JANXMY01. The sequence goes on from JAYVVR010000291.1 coordinate 1,199, forward strand.
CCTCGAATGGCTTCCCCATGGTAAGTGTCATGTGGAACTGGTAGTCTGGCCCATCAAAGTCGGCCTGCGTGCCGCCGAAACGCATGGCAAGATCGTCGTTAAGGCGGGCATGCAGTCGACATAGTTCAGGCGTCTTTTCCGCTTTGAGCCAAAGAATGCCGCTTGGCACGTCTGCTCCTGCAACTTCGATCAGTTGAAGTTCTGTCAGGGTCACATCAACCGGTGCAAGGCTGCCGGCTAACTCAGCCATGTAGTCTTCCAAAATCTCAACATTCGCAATGTCAAATGGCTGTTTGAGCGAGACGTGACACGGCAATCGAGATGTCGCGAGGCTAATACTGTGCTGCTGAAACATCTGCCAGACCAACTCGCGGACAGCATTGTGCGTTTGGTCATCGGCGAGTAGGGCAAATGCCGCTTTCATAGCCGGTGCCCCACAGCCTCGCCGATGATTTTAAGCTCGTGCATCAGCGTTTGGAATGCTGGAATTGTAATACTTTGTGCGCCGTCTTTGAGCGCCTTCTCGGGATTGGGATGGACTTCGACGAGCAGGCCGTCGGCACCGATGGCGAGGGCAGCTTTGGACATGGCGGGGACCATCGAAGACCGGCCCGTGCCCTGGCTGGGGTCAACGATAATCGGCAGATGAGACAGCTCGCGGACGGCCAGCACCGCTGACAAATCAAGTGTGTTACGGGTGTAGGTCTCAAACGTCCGGACGCCGCGCTCGCAGAGCATGACGGCGTCATTGCCGCCTTTGATGATGTATTCGGCAGCCTGAAGCCATTCTTCGATCTTCGCGGACATGCCGCGCTTCAGCATCACCGGCTTTTTGAGCTTGCCGATTTCAATTAAAAGATCATAGTTTTGCATATTGCGGGTGCCGATTTGCAGAATGTCGGCGTATTTGCAGACCATGTCAATGTTGCCGATGTGCATGACTTCAGTGATGACCGGCAGGCCGGTTTCTTCCCGCGCTTGGGCCAGAAGCTTCAAGCCATCCTCGCCCATGCCTTGAAACGAGTAGGGGGACGTGCTGGGCTTAAACGCCCCGCCGCGCAGGACTGTCGCCCCGGCGGCTTTGACGGCATGAGCCGTTTCCATGAGCTGTTCTTCCGACTCGACTGTGCAGGGGCCGGCCATCATCACAAAACTGTCGCCGCCGATGACCACGTCGCCGACTTTGACAACGCTCTTCTCGGGCTTGTATTCTTTGGAGGCGAACCGATATGGCTTCAAAATCAGCACTGCTCTTTCCACCGCCGGCAGCGATTCGACTTGCTCCGCCACCCGCGCTTCGTCCTGTGTCGGTGCGCCGACAGCGGCGATGACCGTGCGCTCCACTCCATAAATCGGATGGATTTCGTACCCCCATTCCTGCAAAGCCCCTTCGACTTCCGAAATCTGGGCCTTTTCCGCGTTCGCTTTCATGACAATAATCACTCTAGTTTGCTCCTCTTGATTGCGCTTGACGTTAGGGATATGGCACAGGCGGGAGAGGGGGCCAATCTGTTAGCTGTCTCCCCCGTACCCCGAAATAAATCTGTTGAGCAAGTTGTTCCGGAGTCGCATGAGTGAACATCTCGCTCTTGACAAAGCGCATTGCATACCGGAAATATCGGTCAAAGCGCCCCGCCGCTTCTTCCAGGCTGATGCCGTAGGACTCATGCATGCTGACAACACTGTCCACTATATGTTCCACACGGTCGAAGTCGTCCAAGTACCAGTTGCCATTGATGAGTTCCATTGCTCTCTCCTGAGTCCCCCAGCCCCCAATAATGGGGGAGTATGATGAGGATAAGAGGGCACAGCAAGCAGCGTCCCTACGTCTGACCCTCTAGCTCCCCCATTATTGGGGGCTGGGGGGGCTCTTCAGATACTTGTCCAGCCAGCTTAGACTACGGTTCAGCCGATCTAAACGCAGGTCAGGCGGGCCGTTTCGGGAGAGGCCGTGCGATGTTTCTGCCGGGTAGCGGACGAACTCGACGGGCTTGCGCTGCAATCGCAGGGCGGCGAACAGCTCTTCGGCCTGCGAGACCGGGCAGCGCAGGTCGCCGTCGGAGTGAATCAGCAGCAGCGGCGTGTTGATCTTGCCGGCGTAGGCCATTGGGGAGTGGTGCCACAGATCGGCGGGATCGTCCCAAGCGTTGCCTTTGTAATAGGTGCCGTGCGACCACGGAAAATCGCAGGTCCCGGCCATGGACTGAAGATTGTTGACCAGTCTATCGGCAATAGCGCAGGCGAAGCGGTCGGTATGGCCGACAGCCCACGCGGTCAAATAGCCGCCGTAGGAGCCGCCCATAATGGCGGTTTTGTTCGGGTCCGCGTAGCCACGCCTCACCGCTTCATCGGCGATTGCCTCCATGTCGGCAAGGGCCGGACCACCCCAGTCGCCTTTGATGGCTTTCGTGTGCGCCTCGCCGTAGCCTTTGGAGCCGCGCGGGTTGGCATAGGCGACAACGTAGCCCTGCGCCGTCAGCCACTGCAATTCATGGAACAGCGTATTCGCGTACTGCAAATGGGGTCCGCCATGCACATACAGTACCAGCGGGGCAGTACCATCGGCGCTGAAGTTAGGCGGCGTCAAAAACCAGCCCGGCACGGTCCCGCCGCTGCCGTTATCAACCATAAACGGCTCGGGCGTCCGAAGCGCGACCCCGTCCAGCCACGGGTTCATATGGGTAATTTGCTTGCCTTCAGCAA
>JAYVVR010000292.1:0-3896 GCA_043786835.1 Armatimonadota bacterium
TTTGCGTCTGGGGAAGAGCTGTGCGGGGTCGCGTTCTCCCACCTGCGTCGCGGCGGTCCGCCGATGGTCACTGCTGAGCGTACTCACGGCGGCTATTTAATTTCAGGAAAAGCGCCCTGGGTCACGGGGTGGAGTTTGCTGGACTCGTTTATTCTCGGGGCTGTCCGCCTGCCCGAAAACGATCACATCTACTTTTACACTCCAAAAGCTGGCAATGAAGCTATGCTGCTGCCCGGCCCTGCGATTCCATTAGTCGTGATGAATGCGTCCGATACCGTTGAAGTTGTTCTCGATAACTTGTTTCTCTCCGACGACTTTGTTCTGTATGAGCGTCCCACCGAAGCCTTGAAGCGGAGCGACTTTTGCGGGGTCACCGGTCATGTGTTCCTGCCACTCGGCTGTGCGCGTGGGAGTGTGTTTGCTTTAAGAATGCTTGCCGCTCAGCGTCATAACGAGGCGTTCACCCACGCCGCCGACGAGTTCCAAAAAGAAATCGATACCTGTCGTGCCGACGCGCTGACCTGGAGTGGGTCGTGCACCGACCTGCCGGACTACAAAGACCGGGCATTTCATGCCCGTGCCGAAGCGATCACGCTTGCGACCCGCGCCGCCCACGCGGTTGTGACGGCGACAGGCGGCGGGGCGCATTTGCTGTCGTCGCCTGCCCAGCGCCTCCTGCGTGAGTCCATTTTCTACACGACAACCGCCCAGACCTCCGATGTCCAGTCCGCGACTTTGGATATACTCACTTCACCCGACTGCTGGAACCAGGGGTAGGTCACCAGACCTAAGCAGGCGCTTTGCGGCGTTTCATCGCCAGCCAGCCGCCGCCGAGCATCAGCAGAGCGAATGAAACGAGAGTGGACGCTTCAGGAACGGGCGCTCCGCCGGGAATAGCGGGAATGCCGTCGAACAAAAGTGTGCCGGTGCTTGGCGCGTACCACTCAGCGGTGAAGGGAACAGCTGCCTGCTGAAGTGTGCCGGTTACCTCGAAGTAAGGGGTATCAAGCGCGTCATGCTGGAGAACGTCGCTCTGCTGAAGGTGGTCGCCGATGAGATTGATAACACCGTTCCCATCTGCGAGCAGCTGCAGGAACGTGCCGCCGGTGACGGTAATTCTGCCGGTGCCGAAGGCGGACAAGCCTTTGTAATCGGTCGTACTCGGTGTCGCCTCGATAAAGGCATAGGTCCCGGACGCAGTCGTGCCGAAGGTGCTGACTGTGGCAGTGCCGGCCCCTCTGTTATCCTGGTTTTTGTCGCAGCCGACATACAAAAAGGCAGTTGGCGGCGAAAAGGCAGCCGGAACCTGGGCATGAGCCGCGCCGCCGGCGAGGCCAAACGCGAGACAGACAAGCAGTGGCAGAGCAAAAACGCGAACACTCGGCATAAGATGGAACTCCTTTAGGTGCTTACACTACCCTAGTATGCCACAACTTTTGGCGGAACAGCCATTAGGACCAAAAATAATTTTTTGTCCCGCTCCAGCCGCGCTTAGTTTTCTGCGCTTATGGTAATAACGAAAAGTGTGCCGCGCAATCAGTACCGAAACTTTAACCCCGAGGAAAACTGATGGACACACAAAATAAACCCCTTGCCGTCGTCACCAGTGCATCGAGCGAGATCGGTCTGGAACTCGCTACAGAGTTCGCCCGCCACTGAAATCGAGAGCCTGGGCGCGTCGGTACGAACCATCGGGGCAGACTTAACTCATCGGGCAGACTTAACTCAGCCTGCTGACGTCCATGCCGCTCACGAAGCGATTCAAGCCGGCGGGCAGCCGGTGGACGCGATCGCGATCAACGCCGGCGTCAGGGTCGGCGGCGACTTCTGGGAAACCGATCTTGACGCCGAGGTCAGCATGACCAACTTGAACCGCATCTCAACCGTGCATCCCGCAAAGCACATGGCATAGGACATGAGCACTCGCGGCAGCGGGCGAATGCTGTTTACCGCCAGCATTGTCAGCCTCATGCCGGCCCCGTTTGAGGCTATGTAGAAACGATTTCACCGTTCCCCCTGCCTCCAATAATGGGGGAGCAAGGTAGGAATCAAAAGGCCTCGCGTCCGTAATAAAAAGGCCGCGCGTCCGTAATAAAAAGGCCGCGCGTCCGTAGTCCGGTTCCCCCATTATTGGGGGTTGGGGGGTCTGCTTGGCTTTCGATACAGTTTCTTAGACTGCTAAGCACTGATCTGACCCCGCCGACGCTTTCAGCGGAAGTTCACCGTAAAATGGCCGAGCCGAATGCCGGTCAGCCGGAAGACCGGGAGAAATAGAATAAAGGGTATATGGTACTAGAAGGCAGGCATGGGGCGGACCCCCATGTTCGCCTTTCTTGCCTTGTGATAAATTATGGAATACAAAAAACTTGGAAAAACTGGCCTTAAAGTCTCGCACATCTGCCTCGGCTGCATGAGCTACGGGGTGCCGGAGCGCGGCGCTCACCCATGGTCTCTGCCCGAGGACGAAAGCCGGCCCTTTATTCAGCGTGCTTTAGAGCTTGGCATCAACTTCTTCGATACGGCCAATGTCTACTCCGACGGTACTTCAGAAGAAATCGTTGGGCGGGCGCTCAAAGACTTCAGCAGGCGCGACGAACTGGTCATCGCAACCAAAGTGCATGGCCGGATGCACCCGGACGTCAACGGCGCGGGACTGTCCCGGAAGGCCATCATGCGCGAGATAGATGCTAGCCTGACACGCCTCGGCACCGACTATGTAGACTTGTATCAAACGCACCGCTGGGACTACGACACGCCGATTGAAGAAACTTTAGAAGCGCTGCACGATGTCGTCAAAAGCGGCAAAGCCCGTTATATCGGGGCGTCTTCGATGTATTCGTGGCAGTTCGCTCAGGCGCTATATCTCGCCGACGCTCACAACTGGACCCGGTTTGTTTCAATGCAGGACCACTACAATTTGCTGTACCGGGAAGAAGAGCGGGAGATGCTGGGGCTATGCGCCGACCAAGGCATCGGGGTCATCCCATGGAGTCCGCTTGCACGGGGCCGGCTGACCCGCGATTGGGATGACACGACGGCCCGGACGGAAACCGATGAGTTCGGCAAAACGCTCTATAAAACCACCGCCGACGCGGACAAAAAAGTCGTCGAAGCGGTTGCAAAGCTTGCCGAAGCGCGTGGCGTTCCCCGCGCCCAGATCGCCCTGGCCTGGATGCTGCATAAGCCGGTGGTTACGTCGCCGATTGTCGGCGCAACCAAGCCGCACCATTTAGAAGACGCCGTCTCTGCCCTCTCGGTAACACTGTCTGCTGAAGAGATCAGGCTGCTCGAAGAACCGTATATCCCGCATCCGGTGCTTGGGTTTTCGTGATACGAAGTGGGTTCTGTGAAAAAATCTGCGCTTTTACTCTTCTCGCTTGCTGCTCTCACCGTGCCTGCGCTGACACTTGCTCAAACCGATCTGTCGCGCTACCGAGGCAAAAATCGGCTGCTGCTAGTCTTCGCGCCGAGCAAAGCCGACCCACGCTGGCAGGTACAGAATGCGCTGCTTGTCGGCAGTGCCGCCGACTTCAAGGAGCGTGATCTGCTGCGCTTTGACTTTTTGGAGCAGGGTGGGGACAAAAATGCATCTCTGCGAACGCACTACGGCGTGAGGCCCGGGCAGTTCCGGGTGCTGCTGATTGGGAAAGATGGTCACGCTGCTCTGGGCGGGCCGACGCCGCTTAGTTTGCATACGCTGACCGAGCAGATAGACAAGATGCCGATGCGTCGGGAAGAAATGCGCCGGGCCGGGGTGCGTTAAGATGCCGCTAGCGGCAGCGTAAAGAAAAAGACGCTGCCAGCGCCGGGTGTGCTTTCTGCCCAGATACGCCCGCCGTGCGCTTCTACCGCCAGCTTGCAGAATGTCAGGCCGAGGCCGGTTGACATCTTGCGGC
>JAYVVR010000293.1:0-10804 GCA_043786835.1 Armatimonadota bacterium
TGGAACGTGCGGCCTGGTTTACGCGCGAGAATCTACCGGATTTGCCGCCGCTGCCGAGCTTGTCACGGCAAATGATTGATGCCTGGGCGGAGAAGTCCGCCCAGGGGTAGATGAACGGTTAGCTGGTCGCAGCGACGGCGGTAGCGGCACGCTTCATCAAACGAGATTTGCGGCGGGCGGCCGCGTTCTTGTGGATGATGCCCCGCTTCCACGCTTTGTCAATGACCGAGACGGTTTTGGAAACACTAGCTGAGACTTCTGCCGGTTGGGCGGTGCCGGCGGCAATCAAGTTACGGCTCTTCTTCATGAAAGTCTTGATCTGAGACTTGGTCGCTTGGTTCCGAAGCTGCCGCTGGCGCGAGCGCTTGACATCTTTGATGACGGATTTGATATTGGGCATGGCGTTGAGTAGTGGCTCCTAAGTGCGTGTCGAAAGACGATTACGCCAGAGTGTACCCGAAAACGCCTGCCCAATGCAACCAAGACTTTCACTGGATTATCCTGCTCGCGAAAATATATTTTCCCTAAACACCCTCGCATGAAATACTTGGCATGATTTATGCATCTATGTTTTTATGAATTGGGTACGAAGATTGGAATCGAGGGTGAAGAGGAGAGTGGCACGATGATCAGTGGAAAAGTCAAATGGTTCAATGACACCAAAGGCTACGGGTTTATTGAGCTGGCACAGGGCAAAGATGTCTTTGTCCATTACTCGGTAATTGAATCGGACGGATACCGTTCCCTGCGGGAGGGCCAGGAAGTGGCCTTCGAGCTGGAAAACGGCCCCAAAGGCGACCATGCGACTAAAGTAGTCGCGGCAGAGCCTTTCACTGTGGCAGCCTAACTGCTCACTCAAAACGCGCCGGGTTAGTTGTCCCGGCCACTTTTGAGCATTTTCTTCTGAGCATTTTACTTCTGCAATTTTATTTCTGCAATTTTACTTTTGATCACGAAAGCGCCATGGCCTATTTATTAGGCCACGGCGCTTTTTATTTACAGCTTGCTGTTGTTTACAGCTTGCTGTAATGCAGCGGCGTCACCGGCGGGAACATGTGTGAACTCTGCATCGCTGCTATCCGCTCCTGTGTATGCTTGATGCGGTCAGAGGTCAGTGGGTGATCCGATAAAAAGTCGCCACCGACCATGCCGCCGTTGCCGCTGACTTTTTTCAGCGCCTGAAACAGCTCGATCATACCCTGCGGGTTGTAGCCTGCCGCGACCATGTTTTGCAGGCCACCCTGGTCGGCTTGGTCTTCTTCGCCGCGTGAGTACTTTTTGCCGATGACCGTGTCTGCCAGTCCGGCGATTGTTTGCGCCGCGCGTCCGGCATGAAAAAGACCGAGCAGAAGGCCGATTCCGAGCTGACGCTCCTGCTCTTTGGCATTCGCTTGCGCCCAGTGCTGCAGGCGAACATGGGTCATTTCGTGGCCCGTGACACCGGCCAGCGCGTCATCGGTAGACAAAATCTGGTAGAGACCCGTGAACATAAACATATTGCCGCCGGGAAGTGCAAACGCGTTCACACTCTTACTGTCAAGCACGTGGAACTTGAAATTCCAGGTGTTTCGGTCGGAGGCTGGCAGTGCGCGGACCAATCTCTGCCCGATCTGATTGAAATGCTTCGCGCGGGCATCAAACACTTCTGGGTACTGACTCAATACCTGCGCCGCCGCCTGATCGCCGATCTTTTTCTGATCGTCCGGGCTGACAGTTGCAAACAGACCCCCTGCCGATGCGGGAGAAGACAGCAGCAAAGGGGCCGCCGCGACACCAAGGCTGGCCAGCGCGGCGTTCCGCAGAAACTGCCGCCGCCCGTTTACTATTTCTTGTCGATATTCAAGTTCGTCTGTCATAATATACTGCTCCTCGCTGGTGAGTGTGAATGATTTCCTGTTATGACGTTATACCCCGCGGGAAGGTTCCTGGGCGCCGACGAAAATATTTGAGTCCATTGCAGCCGACAATGCAGGAAAACGGCTGGACAATCGCGAAGTTCTGGACTTAAGATGCCTGATATTTGCACCGAAGAGATTGCTTTACTTCAGGAAGCCGCCGAACTGCTCGGGCAGACGCTTGATCCTGCCGTGATTTATAGTACGCTGCAAGCGATGGTCGCCCGTGCGATGGACTGCGCCAGCCTGATGGTTTCCATCTACACCCCTGAAGATAATCTGATCCGGTGCGCTTATGTTTCTGCCGGAAGTGAGGCCCTCGATAGTACCTCGTTTCCGCCGCTGCCCCTGGAACCCGAAGGGCGCGGAATGCAGAGCCAGGTTATCCGGTCCGGGCAGCCCCTGATTGTTCCTGATGTGCTGGCCGCCGAAGAGAGACAAACCAGCCGGTTCTATGCTCATGGCGACGGCACGATCTCAGCCGCGCCGGACCCGAACGAGCCGCGCATCCGGTCTCTGGTCATTGTCCCTATCCAGCTTGAAGGCCAGATACTCGGCACTGTCCAGATTATGAGCTATTGCCTGAATGCCTATACGCCGGATCACCTGCGTCTGCTGGGCGCTCTGCTGATTCAGGTTGCGGCGGCGACACGCAATGCGTTTTTGTTCCAGAAGATGAGTGTAGAGCTGGCGGAGCGTGCCCGTGTCGAAGCGGAGAATGCTCGGCTGCTGCTGGAAGCCTCGGAGAATGCCCTGCGTCAGCGCGTTTTCCTGCGTGATGTTCTCGCGAGTGTCACCGATGGCCGCTTGCAGCTTTGCGATACGCCTGCTGACCTGCCGCGTCTGCCCAAGTTCCGTTCGGAGCCAATACGCCTGACCCCTGTAGACGGGCTGCGTCAGCTTCGGCGTGAGGCAATGGCCGCTGCACAGAACGTGGGATTGTCGGACGAGCGCGGGTACGACCTCGTGCTTGCCGTCGGCGAGGCGGGCATGAATGCCATTGTCCACGCCGGAGCTGGGATCGGCCAGGTGTTTTGGGACATGGAACGCCGGTGTGTTCAGGTCCGCGTGATGGACCAGGGCGAAGGGATTGCCGTCGAAAACTTGCCCCGGGCAACTTTGAAGCGGGGCTACAGCACGAAATCCACGCTCGGGCATGGAATGAAGATCATTCTCCAGACCGCTGGGTGTCTGTGGCTTCTGACCGGGCCGACCGGGACAACTGTGGTGCTGGAACAGGACATGGCTTCGTCCGACCCTGCTGATGTTTCCGGTTGGCTTTGACTGGGTAAAGCCATCCTAAGCATCGAAAGCATCGAAACCAAGGGAGGAAACCTAAATGGTAAACGAAGATATTATCGAAGGCAAGATCAAGCAGGTCGAGGGCAAGGCACAGGATGCCGCCGCCGACGTGACCGGCAACACCAGCGACGACATCGCCGGCAAAGCCAAGCAAGTTGAAGGCAAAGCGCAGGAACTGCTCGGCAAAGCCAAAGAACACATCCACGACGCGACCAAGTAAGTTTTTCGCAGCATTTACATGAAAACCGGCCCGGCATTGCTGCCAGGTCGGTTTTTTGTCTTCTCGTGTTATAATCAAATGATACCCCGCTGTGCAAGTCCGGCTGCCGGGGAGAATACTGCAAGAAGAGGCCTGTGCATTTATGAGTGTCATTACTGAGTTTAAAGAGTTTGTCCTGCGTGGAAATGTCGTAGACCTCGCGGTTGCCGTTGTCATCGGCGCAGCGTTCGGCAAAATCGTGACCGCTTTCGTCACGGACATCATCACCCCGCTTATTGGGCTGCCCGGCAAAATGGACTTGAGCAATCTCAATACGACCATTCACGGCGCGAAGTTCGGCTTCGGCGATTTTCTGAATACACTCATCAGCTTCATCATTTTAGCGGCTGTTGTATTTTTCTTCGTTGTTAAACCGCTGAACTTTTTGATGTCTCTTCGAAAAACTGAAATCCCGGTGACGGCGGTCACACGGGAATGCCCGTATTGTCTGAGCAGCATTCCCAATCTGGCGACCCGGTGTGCGTTCTGCACCGCCGAAGTCGCAGCTATTTAGCCGGAGATTTCCTTCAGCCTCCAAGAATGGGGGAGCGTAACTAAGGCAAGAGCATTGCTTTCCTGACTCGAGTTCCTCCGTTACTGGGGTTTGGTGGGTTCTTGGTGATAGGAGCATGATGGCATTAACAACGCTGCTGACAGAAACACAGACGCTCGTACTAAAGGCCGCTGTGAACCGAATTGTCCCCGCTGATGACTACCCGAGTGCGTGGGACGCCGGCGCAGAAACTTTTTTTGCCCGACTGTTTCAGCGGGACCTGCGCTTTTTGCCAACGTATCAAACCGGATTGGACAAGCTGAATATGGCGGCGGGCGACGCATTTGCGGTACTGGGTACCGACGCGCAGGAAGCCTTGCTGCATACACTAGAAACCGATCAAGCACTGGGAGTGTTCGTGAGGCTGCTGATTGAGCAGACACTCGAAAGCTTCTACGCGGACCCCGGTAACGGCGGCAATTTCGGCGGTGTTTCCTGGGATATGATCGGGCACAAAGTTATGGCATGAACACTCAGTATGATGCGATCGTCGTCGGGGCGGGGGCGGGCGGCGGAGTTGTTGCCGGGCTGCTGGCGGAAGCGGGCAAAACTGTTCTGCTGCTTGAGCGCGGTGAGTGGCTGACATTTGCCGAAGTCGGGCGGGACCACCTAAGAAACCAGCGTCTGTCCCGGTACGGGGTCAATGCCGGGCCGAACTTAGAGGGCAACCCGCGCGTCGCCGTCAGTCCTGGTGGCAACGTGTCAGTAGTCGGGCCGCTGGACGGCGGCTACCAGAACAATGCGGCGTGTGTCGGCAGCGGCACGCGGGTCTACGGAGCGCAGGCGTGGCGTTTGCTGCCCGCCGACTTTGAGATGGCATCCCGCTACGGTGCTCCAATCGGCAGCAGCCTGGCCGACTGGCCGATTTCTTACAATGACCTTGCGCCGTTTTATGAACAAGCGGAATGGGAAATGGGTGTCTCCGGCGACGAAGCGACCGCCGGTAAAAACCGGCCCCGGCACAAAGCCTACCCCATGCCGCCGCTGCCGCTGAATACGCAGGGGCGTCTGCTTCGGGCCGGGGCGTCGTCACTCGGCTGGGAGACGCAGACCGTGCCGCTCCTAGTTAATAGTGTTCCATACAATGGTCGCGCAGCCTGTGTTCACTGCCAGCACTGCGTCGGGTTCGCCTGCCCGACCGACGCCAAGAATGGCACCCAGAACACGTTGATTACACGCGCACTCGCGACGGGCCGGTGCCATGTGGAAACGTCGGCGATGGCCGAACGTATCGAAACCGATGACGCAGGGCGTGTCTCGGGGGTCATCTACTGGAACGCAGACGGCGAGCGGGTGACGGTGACAAGTGACGTTGTCGTGGTCTCAGCGGGCGCGATTGAAACGGCCCGTCTGCTCTTGAACTCGCGCTCGAAGTCGCATCCGCACGGGCTTGGAAATCACTATGACAACGTCGGACGCAATTTGCAGGGCCATTACTACGCGGGGGCGTTCGGCTGGATGCGGGAACCAGTTTGGGACGGCATCGGGCCGGGGGCGACGACGGCGACCATCAAGTTCAATCACGGCAACCCGAATATTGTCGGAGGCGGAATGCTGGCTGACGATTTCATCGAGCAGCCGATCAACTTCGTCAAGCGTCATGTGCCGGATGCGCCGCGCTGGGGTCTGGCGCACAAGCAGTGGATGCGCGACTACTATCCGCGCCTGCTGCGGGTGTATGGTCCGGTCCACGAAATCCCGAGCCGGGACGCTCGCGTGACCCTCGACCCGAACATTTGCGACAAATGGGGTCTTCCCGTTGCGCGTCTCTCCGGTGCTACTCACCCTGAAACTATGCGCGTCCATCAGTTTATGAATGCTCGCGCCCACGACTGGCTTGAGGCGTCCGGGGCAGAAAACATTGTTTCCGAGACCGGCCTCGGAGCGCCAGCCTTAAGCGCCGGGCAGCATCAGGCGGGAACTTGCCGGATGGGGCATGACCCGGAAACGTCTGTCACGGACAGCACGGGCCGGGTTCATGGTCACAGCAACCTGTTTGTCGCCGATGGCTCTCTGCACGTCACTAACGGCGGCTTTAATCCAGTTCTGACAATCCTCGCCCTGTCTTACCGTGTTTCCAGCCACTTACTGACGAGCTGGTAGAAACAAAAACAAAACCAGCCGATCCAATTTGGACCGGCTGGTTTTTTGGTTAGAGCGGGAGACCAGGCTCGAACTGGCGACATTCTCGTTGGCAACGAGACATTCTACCACTGAATTACTCCCGCAGGGGAATGGCTGAACAAAGAGAGTATAGCCTGTATTGATACCGTTTGTCAAGGGATGCACGGATATCATCTGTTGAATAAAATTGGTGCCTTCCATCGGATTCGAACCGACACTGTATGCGGCCTAAACGCATTCTCTCTACCAATTGGAGGAGGGAGGCTCGATATTCAGTTCAAGTATAGTATATCCAAGGTGGAGCGCCTGTGTCAACCGCATCCGCAGAAGGAACCATGCTTTGTCATGACGAAATAGCAAGACAGTCCTGTTGCATTCAGGACTAGTATTTCTCGAAAGGCTCCACTGTGATATTAAACCCCTGTCGATTTGTTTATTTGCCGGTCGTCTGCACAGTCCTCTTCGCTGCTGCTAACTTACAGGCGCAATCCACCGAACGGCCTGTTCGGCAGAGAATATTGATGGATGCCGATTGGCGTTTCCAGTATAAAACGCAGCCGACTCTGGCACACACAGCCTCAATCGATTCCTGGTTATGGCGTTTTGGCCCGACGGGTGACTTCGCAGCAACGACCTCCGGCCCAGATGTCTTCGGTGGCAAGGTGGGTATTGCGGAGTACAAGACGACACTTCCGGCACTTGCGCTTTCTCACCGGATTCTTCACTTCACGTCTGTGGACGACAACGCTACCGTGTTTCTGAACGGCAAACAACTTTTGCATCACGAAGGCTGGAATGATCCCTTTGATGTGCCACTCGACACCGCCTGGAAGGCCAGTGGGCCAAATGAACTCACGGTTTTGGTCGAAAATACCGCCGGGGCCGGGGGCGTGAATGGTCCGGTAACTCTTGGGGCTTTGGTGAATACCGTCTCCTCGGATCCAACCCGACCTGAGTTTATAGACCGCAGCTGGCGTCAAGTGCATCTGCCGCACGATTATGTGGTGGAAGCCGCGTTTGATCCCAAAGGGGATGCGGGGCATGCGGCTCTGCCGCCTAAACCGGCATGGTATCGTAAGACTTTCGCACTTCCAGCTTCCGACAAGGGCAAAAGCCTCTGGATCGATTTTGATGGGGCGTATCGGGACACGAGTGTCTGGCTCAATGGCGTGAAACTCGGCACTCATGCCTGCGGCTACACCCCCTTTCGGTTCGACGTCAGCCGTGTGGCGCGTTATGGTGGGAGGAACGTACTCACTGTACAGACTAACCCGCAGCGCCAGGAGGGCTGGTGGTACGAAGGCGGCGGCATCTATCGCCATGTCTGGCTAAACGTCGCCGACCCAGTGCATATCGCGCCGTGGGGAGTGTTTGTGACGTCGCAGTTGGATGAGCCGGGGCCGGACGGAAAGGCAGCCAATGCCGTGATAACTGTCAAGACGACGATTGACTCCCCAGATCTGCGTGCCGTAGGAAAGTATACCGTCGTGTCTCGGGTCCTGGATCCCGCCGGGAAGCCTGTTGGATCCGGTGTGGTGGAGCCGCGTTTGAGCGGTGCGGAAGCTGTCGCAAGGCCTCAGCAGACCTTCCTGCGGCAGGATGTGACCTCTGAAGTCAGGGTTACAGCCCCCAAGCTTTGGTCAATTGAAACGCCGCAGCTTTATCGTCTGCACACGGAAATCCGTCAGGGCAATCGCGTTCTCGATACCCAGGACACACCCTTTGGCATTCGCACGATCCGCTTCGATGCCGAAAAAGGCTTTTTTCTCAATGGAAAGGCTGTCAAAATCAAAGGAACCTGCAATCATCAGGACTTTGCGGGGGTGGGGGTCGCCATGCCGGACAGCCTGCTGTATTGGCGCATTAAAAAGCTGAAGGAAATGGGCAGCAATGCGTATCGCTGCTCCCATAACCCACCGACCGCCGAACTGCTGGATGCCTGCGATAAATTGGGCATGATCGTCATGGACGAAAACCGGCACCTCGGCGATACCGAAGATGGAAAAGCCAGCATGGCCACTCCCTTCGTCAACTTAGGTGAAGTGGAAAGCATGGTACTTCGTGATCGAAATCATCCGAGCGTGATCCTCTGGTCGATGTGCAACGAAGAGGGTATCCAGGGTACGACGCACGGTCGGGATATTTTCGCAGCGATGAAAAAAGTTGTCGACCAAGCCGACGGGACTCGTCCAGTGAGCTGCGCGATGAATGGCGGCTATGACTCGATGGTTGGGATCACTTCGGTCGAGGATTTGCAGGGGATCAACTACAATCCGGGTTCTTACGACGGGTTTCACAACGCTCATCCATCTATGCCCCTCTATAGCAGCGAAACTTCCAGCGAAGTCGGGACGCGCGGCGTTTACGGCCCGGACAATTTCAATCTCGATAATATTGCCTATGTCGGCGATCAGGCTCGCGGGCACATCAGTGCGTATGATATCCACGCCCCAAGCTGGGCACAGACTGCCGAAGCCTCGTGGCAGCCAATCGCAGACCGATCCTATGTTGCCGGGGGCTTCGTCTGGACCGGGTTCGACTACAAAGGGGAACCGACACCCTTCGGCTGGCCGGACATCAACTCGAATTTCGGTATTCTGGATCTGTGCGGATTTCCGAAAGATGCCTTTTATTATTACCAGTCCGTCTGGGGCAGCAAGCCGATGGTTCATGTCTTCCCGCATTGGAATTGGGCCGGCAAGGAAGGCCAGCCGATCGATGTCTGGGCATATAGTAATGCCGAGCGAGTCGAGTTATCTCTCAACGGGACGAGTCTCGGCTCGAAATTGATGCCAAAGAACGGTCACGTCAATTGGTCTGTGCCCTATGCGCCGGGAACACTCACCGCAAAAGCTTACACCGGAAATACGCTGATCTCCTCAGATGAAGTTGCAACCACCGGAGAAGCCGCAGCCCTGAGACTGCGGACGGATCGAACACAGATCACCTCAGACGGCGAAGATGTCACAATGGTTTCGGTAGATGTCATCGATAAGCTGGGGCGTGTTGTTCCGACTGCCGACAACGAAGTCACATTCACTTTGACCGGGGCGGCCCATATTGCTGGTGTTGGCAATGGCGATCCGAGTTGTCATGAACCGGATAAGGCCAGCCACCGCTCGGCATTCAACGGGCATTGCCTGGTAATTATCGGCGCAAACGAACTCCCCGGCGCAATCCAGCTCTCTGCCACGGCTGCAGGACTGAGTTCAGCATCGCTCACGCTGACTTCCCGGAGGCCAAAATAATGCGATTAACACAGATATGGATCGCATCCCTCGCGTTTACGTTTCTAACTGCGCAGGTGTCATCAGCACAACCCGTGATGGTCTACAAAGACGTGACGGCCCCTTTGAAATCGCGTGCCACTGATTTGTTCAACCGACTGAATCAGGACGAAAAACTGAGTCTGCTCAGCGGAACGCCATTCACAACCCTGTCGATCCCACGCCTTGAAGTGCCTGCCATGGGTGTGGTAGACGCCGGGCAGGGTGTACGCGGCGGGATGGAAGCACACAGGGTCCGGCGACGCTGTACGGGGCTGCTACAGCTCTTCATGCAGGTTGATAGAGTAGAGGGGCGCGGCTGCAACCGCATCCCCGCACTTTGCACAGGACGCTAGCCTACGCACTACCTCTCTCTCCTTTCAGGTAGACTCAGCCTAGAAACTCTCTCATGAAAGACAGTCCAAAAACGGCTGCCGCAACGGACTATGTTCATGGGCAGGAGGCATCCCGCAGAATGCCATTGGGGCAGAAGAAGTCCCAACTCAGTTGCTTCTTCCTGTCTTCGTGGATTGCCTGCATCCACCCTGCCAGATATTCTTCCTACTCGGCTACATACAGAATATAGTCATCCTGCACCCAGCCATCGGCGAGGCGTTGGAACCCAGATATACTGAAGGTAGGTTCCGTTCTACCGGAACGAGGCCGTGGGTTCTGCATGACTGTCTCCATTTTCGGTCTTGGGGAGCAATCAAAGTGACAATGAAAAAGGCCAATCCCTCGTGGAATTGACCTGAACATGTGGTGTTAAGCGGGAGACCAGGCTCGAACTAGCGGCATCCTCGTTGGCAGCAAAACACTTTACCACTGAACTATTACCGCAGTGAGCGTGTGTGAAATTAGTGACAGAAGTTATTATGCACCGAGACGAAGGCACTTATCAAGAGGGTATGCGAACTTAGGGTCTGCGAAATTTTTTGCCGAAAAATCACTGCCTTCCATCGGATTCGAACCGACACTGTATGCGGCCTAAACGCATTCTCTCTACCAATTGGAGTAGGAAGGCACAACTTCTCCGCGAAATCGCTGTTTCGCAAACGTCTCGCAATTTTTCTTTGTGCGCCCTTAGTATATCTAAACCGGCGTTCACTTGTCAAGCGTCTGGGTATAATCAAAAGAGGGCTAAGAAGGAATTACCCTGTCTGCCGGTGAATAAAGCCGGCATAGAAAAGGGACAGGCCAACCCGAAAAGAACGCGAGAGGAATGCACTTACCCCGATGGCCGAACAAGACAAAAACACATACGATGACTCTTTAGAAGCCGCCGACGCCGTGCCGGGTGTCGCCGACGAGATGGACGATATTCAGTGGAGCCGGCAGCCGATTGACCTCGATGCACCCGTCGCCTCGGCACTGCACCCCGCACCCGAAACGCCGATTGACGCGA
>JAYVVR010000294.1:0-10784 GCA_043786835.1 Armatimonadota bacterium
CAGGTCTGAAGGCGCAGACGCCAACCGCACGGTGTGCGGAAATGCTTATGGCGATTGGCGCCTTCGGTCGCAGACCGATTGGCCGAAGGCCCTCAGACCTGCCGTTCACGGCGGGGACATTCACGGCGGGGCACCCGATGGCGGGACATTCACGGCGGGGGCTTTTTAGAAAATGTTCATCATGACACAAGCAGAAGAAACTACCGTTGCCTGGGACCTAAGCGACTTGTTTGCCGGCCCCGACGACCCGAAAATTGACGAAATGCTGTCTGCGGCAAAAGAACGCGCGGCGGCTTTTGCGGCAGGCTATCAAGGCAAGCTCAACAGCCCGGATCTGACCGCTGACCGACTCTTTTCGGCAATCACTGAATATGAGTCGCTCTGGCAGGAGGCGGGCAAGCCAGGAACGTACGCCCGGCTGCGGTTCTCGGCGGAGACCAGCGACCCAGCGCGAGGCGCACTCATGGCGCGGGTGTCGGAGGAGACAACCCGGCTGTCTCTGCCGTTGGTGTTCTATCGGCTCGAGCTAGCGCAGGTGCCTGATGAAATAATTGGGCCGCTGCTTAACGGCCCGGCATTAGCATCCTACCGTTATTACATTCATCTGGTGCGCTCCGGTCGGCCTCATCAGCTTTCAGAAATCGAAGAAACGCTGCTGGCGCGGTTCAGCAACACCGGCCCGGCGGCGTTTGTGCGGCTGTCGGGCGAAATCCGGGCGGCAACGGTTTTTAAGCCGGCCCTGCCCGACGGCACGACACCGGAGATGAACTTCTCGCAGATTGGGGCGCTGTATGCGTCGCCGGACCGGGCAGTGCGGCAGGCGGCGGCGGAAGCGTTTGCAGCCGGGGCGAAAGCCAATCTTAAAACACTGACGTTTATTCTGAACACGCTCTTGCAGGACAAGGCGGTCTCGGACGAAATCCGGCACTACGAAACGCCGGAGTCGACAGGCTTCCGGCGCGACGAGATGCCCCGCGAAACAGTGGAGCTTGTCACGAACACGACCGTCGACCATTATCCACTGGCTGCCCGGTATTATGCACTGAAGCGCGAGGTTTTAGGCTTGGAGACCCTGTGCGATTATGATTTGGCCGCCCCGCTGTTCCAGAATGCCGAGACCGTGTCGTTTGACGAGGCACAGGAGATTGTGCTGGATGCGTTCGGGCGCTTTTCCCCGGTCATGCGCGAACTTGCCGCCGAGTATTTTGATAAGCGGTGGATTGATGCCGCACCCCGAAAAGGCAAGCAGGGCGGGGCGTACTGCAACGGCGGCACTCCCGACAAGCACGGCTACGTTTTTCTAAATTATCTGGGCAAGATCGGCCATGTGATGACACTCGCGCATGAACTGGGACATGGGGTTCACGGTTCGCTGGCACGGGAGCAGACCTACTTCAATATGTTCGGCACTCTGCCGATGGCCGAAGTGGCATCGACGTTCGGCGAGATGCTTGTCTTCGATAAGCTGCAAGAAGGCGCGTCTTCCGAGACCCGATTGTCAATGCTGGCGGACAAGATTGAAGGCGCGATTGGCACGATTATGACGACAACCGGCCGGTATCGGCTGGAGAAGACCATTCACCGGCAGCGGCGAACGGGTGGCGAGATGACTCCGGAGCAGATTTCGGATCACTGGCAGGGGGAAATGACGACGATTTACGGCGACAGTGTTAAGATCACCGACCGTTTGCGTCTATCGTGGAGCTATATCCCGCACTTTATCAACTCGCCGTTTTACTCGTACCCGTATGCGTTCGGCGAGCTGTTTGCCCTGTCTCTGTTCCAGAAATCAAAGGACGACGGGCCGGCGTTTGCCGAGCGTTATTTGACACTCTTGCGGGCGGGTGGCAGTGAGTCCCCGCATGCGCTGGCAAAAATTGTCGGCGTAGATTTGGATGATCCAAAGTTCTGGGCGGGCGGCTTTCAGGTTGTCGAGCGGCTATTGGAAGAGTTTGAGGCACTGTGGAGAGAGTACAAAAAGGGCAGGGCGAAAGAGGGCAGAGAGAAATACGAAGTGCGAACACCCTAAGAGGGCGCGAACCTTGTGTTCCCCCTCCTTATCCGGATATTTGCCCCTTCTGCCCGTATTTGTCCTTTTTTCGCCGATTGGTTTCTTTGCGAGAGGTGGTATACTATGTGAGATAGACGACTCAAAGGAGAGAATTATGTCACAGAACATTACCCAGGAAAAGGTCGGTGCGCCGACACTCGACCAGCAGCATCAGCACCTCAAAGAAGTGCACGAGCATTTACGCCATGCGTCCACCTCGGACAACGCCGAAGAGATCCGTGAGCGCCTTCGCCGAGCCGAGATTGCCTTGCAGCGGCATGAACAGTCAGCGAAAAACTAGGCAGCCATGCCGCAAAGCCCCGCAGGGACACTGACGCCCCGGCGGGGCTTTTTTGTGCTTGAGTTATTCGCTTGGCTTGGTCGCGAAGTAGAACAGGCGGTCAGAGCGCTTTTTGGGCGGGTCGAGCGAATACGCGTCGTAAATCGTAACAGAGGTAAACCCGGCGCCCCCAAGCCACTCGGTCAGCTCGTCTTTAGTGTAACCACGCTGCTGATGGACTTCGGTAAACGAGACTCGTTCGCCGGAGCCATCGTCATGCGAAAAGGCCATGCGAATGGTGCAGAGACGGGTTTTGGGGTCGTAGCGCGACCGCCAGCGGTAATGCAGCGGCTCTTCTTTACGAGTGCAGCTTTGATTGAACATTCCCTCAGCCAGCGCGTACTCGGTGTTGACATCGAAGAAAAACGAGCCGCCGGGGACTAAATGCGCGTAGACGCGGGCAAAGGCCGATTGTAAGCGTTCGGCTTCTAAAATATAGTTGAGGCTGTCGAAAAAGCAGATCGCGGCATCAAATCCGGCGTCGCCCAAATCTAAATCGGCGGCATCCTGCTGAATGAAGGGGATGGAAAGCGCGGCTTCGGCGGCCCTTTGCCGGGCGACATCGAGCATTCCTGCCGAGAGGTCGACGCCGGTCGGAAGATAGCCGCGCTCGACCAGCTTACGCGAGACGGTGCCGGTGCCGCAGGCGAGATCTAAGACTGTTTTCGGCGCCTGCCCATGCCTCTTCCAGACTTTTTCGAGGTAATCCATCCAGAAGCGGTATGGCACCCCGGCCATCAAATGATCGTAAAACGGGGTTACCGGCCCAAATGACTGCCTATCGGGGGATATCTCAGGCATGGGCTGGCTCCGCGAGTTCGAGGGCCAGCTCAGGTTTAGGAAGCGGCGCTCCAGCGTCGGTGATGTCCTGAACGGTGAAGCGTCCTAATGTTGACCAGGCAAGGAGGCCGCAGCTTAAGTAAACCAGCGCGACCCCGGCAAAGATCAGGCGCAGGGCGTTGGGACCGTGGAAGTGCAATGTCAGCCCCACCATCAGGAGGCTGCCGGCGGACATGGCGACCTTTTGCAGCAGACTGATGGTCGCCATAACTCGGCCCTGAAGCTCCGGTGGAGCCGCCTGCTGAAACAGCGTCATGTTGCCGATGTTCTCAATCATATTGCCGACGCCGCTGAGAAACAGCATTGCCCCGCCGAGAAAGATGTCTTTGGAGCCGGCAAAGATCAGCGTTGTTACCCCCATGATACTGAAGCCAATGAGCAGTAGGCGGGCGGGCGGGACCGAGCGCAGCGGGCCGGACGCGGCAAGGCCGGTCAGAAATGCTGCGAGGAAGCCGATCGATAGCAGCGTAGCGAACTGCCCGGCCCCGCCATACCAGAGGTCACGGACAAACGGAAACTCCAGCGTATTCGTGATCTCGGACGCCATTATCGCAATGAGCAGCATGATCAAGGCTGGGCGCAGGATGGCACTATTCCCAACATAGGCAATACCTTCACGAGCGTCCTCCCAGACACCCTTCGGCCCGCGTGGGACTTTGCGCTTGGGCGCATCCGCAGACTGCACGGCAATAAAGCGAACGGCCAGCGCCGACAAGGCAAAAGTCGCGGCGTCGAACACAAACACACCTTTCGGGGTTGTCAGCGCCAGCAGCGACCCACCGGCTGCAAGGCCGACAAAGTAGCACACCTGGAGACCGGTAAAGGTGACGCTGTTCGCCTGCATCAGATCGGCCTGCGGCACGACGAAGCGAAGCAGACTCTGCCGGGCGGGGCCGAAGAAGCACGAAAACGACGCCACAAGGAACGAAACCGTGTAAAAAAGCAGAAGGTCATGCGGCCCCAAGTTCTTGGTGTTCGAGATGAGAAGAAGCAGCAGGATCGCGCCAGCTCGGGCCAGATCTGCGGCGATCATGGTTCGCTTCTGGGGCCAGCGGTCGGCAAGGACGCCGCCGAGCAGCGAAAACAGCAGTGCGGGCAGGGTGCCGCAGATAAACGAGATGCCGAGGGCGCTTTTGCTGTGGGTGGCATTGTAGACAACTACGGGGACAGCCACATACAGCGCCCAGTCGCCGATGGTGGAGATCATTTGTGCTAGCCAGAGCAGCAGAAAACTGCGGTTCCCAAGCAAAGCCAGCGACGGCGACGTTTTGAGTTTTTGCAGACTGAGTTTTTGGAGCAGACGGGTCAGCATGGCACTACTCTATTATAACACGGGTTTTGGTGGATTGCCAAACAAATTTAAGTCCCTCTGCCCCGCCCTAATGAAACCTTAATTCTAGGGAGCCATACGGAGTAGAGCCGAAAAAACAGTGTCTTACTTCCCTCTGTGCGGCTTCCCAGAATTAAGGTTTTATTGGGGCGGGGGGGGGACTTCCTAATTCCACGCCTCGCCCAGTCGCGTCGACCGATCTCGGTACTCAATACGCTCGGCCCAGCCCTTGGGCCAGGCGTCCAGGCCGTGATACGCACCGGCGGATGCACCCACAAGACACGCAATCGAATCCGAGTCGCCGGATGAGACCACCGCCCGATGTATCACCGCAAGCGGGTCATCGGGAAACAACAAGAAACACAAGAGGCCTGTCGCCAAGACTTCTTCCGCCACCCAGCCCGCCCCGGTAATCGCGCACGGGTCGCCTAATTTATCATCGCTTGCCAGTGCAGCGTCCAATGAAGCGGCACCTAGGTGCCGCTCAGGCCCACAGCATAACCATGGAGCCTGTCATCATCAACCGACTTGGGGTCAACGTCGAGCAGCAGCGCCGCCGTGCAACAGCGCCGCCGTGCAGCGTCCCTCCGTCACATCCGGGCAGAAGACATGGGCCGCGCCGAACAACAAATCAAGCAACTGCGCGTTTGCCGCGTTCGCGTGCAGCAGGCAGCCCCCTCTTGCGTCTCTGTTTTTGTACTCTTTGTTGAGTTTACTCGGTTTGTCCGCCTGCCGTCAACCGAGGCAGAGGAAATCCTGCTCGGGACACCGAACAAGCAGGCGGGAGACTTCCATGAAACGTGCACCCGCCCGAACCACCGCCCCGCCGCCGATGCCGCGCTTTGCCGACCGCTTGCAGGACGGCGAACGACTGCTCTGGGAAGGCCGGCCTGACGTGCGCGTCTTTATTCGATCCGTGCGAACAGAAATCGCCTGGCTCCTCCTGCCGCTCATTCCTCTTATTCTGCTGCTGGAATACGGCATCTGCTGGGGTGTCATGCCGTGGTCGTCGCCTGTTACCTGGGCCTGCCCCGGAATTCTCTGGGTGATTGGCTGGTTCGCGCTCACCATCACAGTTCCGGCACAGGCGCAAACGGCGGCGTATGCGCTGACAGACCGCCGGCTCTTTATTCAGCGCCTGGAGTCGCTGACGTCGCAAGACTGGCGGCCTCGAATAGATGAGATTCCACTCCAAAGTATCCGGCCCGGCTTGCGGCTAACCGGCAACGGGTTCGGCACGATTGCACTTGGCGCGTCCTGGGCAGCGGTCTACAATACTCAGCGAGAGCTGCGGGCAATATCCGACGCTGCGGCAGTCTTCGCGCTGTTAACCCAGGCACAGGCAGCGGTTCCCGAAGCGCCCCAGAAAACAGCTTGGACGCAGGACGATGCCCTGCGGCACGGCGAGATAATTTTGTGGCAGGGGGAAATGGACCCCACGACCGACAGGAGGGAAGGCTTATGGGTCATTCCAGTTATGGCTTTAGTCATGGCAGCGATTGGCGGTGCGATATTGTACGAAATCGGGCAGTGGAGCTGGCTCTGGCAGGGACTGATTTTTGCTGGATCGCTGGTCATTGTCGTTCCTATTGCAAATAGCGATCGGAAATCGCCTGCCGCAAGACCTTCCTATGCACTGACCAATCAGCGCGTCTTGATCTTGATGCTCTCGCCCTCGGGACCTCAAATTATGGAACGGGAGTTGCCGGAGACGCGAAATATGCGCCTGAAACGCGGGCAGAACGGGGTCGGCACGATTATTTTTGAGAAGATCACGCGCCTTGTGGGGCAGGACCTGGAAACCTATGAGTTCAGCTTCCAGCAGATCGCGGACGTTGAAGCGGTTTACGGGATGATTCAGGCGGCGCAGTTTGGGTACAGGATGCAGGCAGGGGCGAGGAAGTAAACTTCTCTCGCGATCCCACTTGCCGGGTATACTAAAAGCAGAATTCGCGGAGGAAATACCATGCCGGAGACGCTGCTGAGCCGAATTGAAGACAAGATTTTAGGACACGAGCACGCACCGCTGTCCTACCCACGCCGCCCCACACGCGCCGTCAAAGTTGGCCCGGTGACCATCGGCGGCGGAAATTTGGTCGTCGTGCAGAGCATGATTACGGAAGAAACCCGAAATGTCGAAGGCTGCGTTGCCCAGATTATTGCGATGGCCGACGCTGGCTGCGAGATTGTCCGAGTGACGACCCCCACCCTCGCCGAAGCATATAAGCTGGGCGAGATCCAAACGGAAGTCCGGCGGCGCGGCTACGCAGTGCCGCTGGTCGCCGACGTTCACCATCAGGGCAGCGGTATCGCGGTCGCGGTCGCCCAATTTGTGGACAAAGTTCGAATCAACCCTGGCCTGTTCGTGTTTCGTAAGCCGCGCGGGCGGGCCGACGAGTATACCGATGCCGAAGTCGCGGAAGAGCTGGCGGCGATTGAAGAGTCGCTGCTGCCGGTGATTTCCGTCTGCAAACAGCGCGATATTGCCATGCGGATTGGGGTCAACCACGGCAGTTTAGCCGAGCGTTTGACCGTCATGTACGGCGACACGCCCGAAGGCATGGTTGAGAGTGCGTTAGAGTACATCCAAATCTGCGAGAAGCACGAGTATCGAAACTTGGTCATCTCGCTCAAGGCGTCGCGGGTTCCAATCATGCTGGCGGCGAACCGGCTGCTGGTCCGGCGCATGGACGAGCTTGGCATGGACTACCCGCTGCATCTCGGGGTAACGGAAGCCGGCGACGGCGAATATGCCCGCATCAAAAGCACAGCAGGCATCGGCACACTGTTAGCGGAGGGCATCGGCGATACGATCCGCGTTTCGCTGTCCGAGGACCCGCTGAACGAGATTCCAGCGTGTTACGATATTTTGCAGGCGCTTGGGCTACGCAAGACTAAGGTCGAGTTTATCGCCTGCCCGTCGTGCGGACGGACAAAGTTCGAGCTGACGTCCGTTCTCCGCAAAGTGAAAGCCGCGACAAACCATCTGGTAGGCTTAGATATTGCCGTCATGGGCTGCATCGTCAACGGTCCCGGCGAGATGGCCGACGCCGACTACGGCTACGTCGGCAAAGGCGGCGGCGCGATTACCCTCTACCGGGGCCGCACCCCCGTCAAGACCGTCCCCCAGGAAGTCAGCGTAGACGAGCTGGTAGATTTAATCAAATCCGACGGCCGCTGGATGGACCCACCCGAAGGCCAAGTCGCGGCAGTCTCGCCGTTCGCCAAAGAGTTGGCTGTGATTGGGTGAAGACAAAAAAGCCGATTCCACAAAAGTTTACTGCTTGGATTGCAGCAGAGCATTGGGCTGAGGGCGAATGGAAGCCGGTTGACGATAATTCTGATGTGATCGTCACACTGAAAGATGGCAGCCGATGGTTCGCGACATTTTTCTCTTATGCAAACATTGGCTCCCTCACGCAGAAAAACACGCAGACAGGCGAATGTTTGGGTGGCAAATACTTTTGGGCCACTGACATGATCTTAGTAGATGAGGTCACCCGCGCAGGCATCGAAGAGGTAGTCTCAAATCTTCTGGCGGAAGGCTACTTCGAGTCGGTGTTCTTCCGTTGTCCTGGTACCGATGACGAATAAGTGTTAAGGAACTGGTAAGACGCGAGGACGTAAACTTTACTATGCCTTCGGCATAATGAAGTTTACGTCCTCGCTTTTTTCATGTCTTGCCTGCTGACTGCATTCTGCCGATAACTAGGGCATGAAGGCAGAAACGGCGGCAAAAACACACAGCGTGGGGCGCGTTGTCAGCATGTCCGCACTGTCGGGGCTGCTGCTGACGGGGGCGCTGCCGGCGCTCGATTGGGGCTGGCTGGCGTGGGTCGCACTGATACCGTTCTTATCGCTGTTCCCGTTTCAAAGCAAACGAGCGGCGTTCGGCGGCGGGATGCTGCTGGCCGGGTTTTACTCGCTTGGCATGGTTTACTGGGTGGCCGTATTCGCGGCGCATTTGATTGGGCCAGCTTTAAGCGTTTTGGGATGGGCGCTTTTGACGCTGTGCGAGGCGGCCTTTTTCGGAGTTTGGGCCGCTGGCGTTCAGTGGCTGCATGGGCGAAGTGTTTGGGCGTGGCGGCTTGGAGTGCCCGCGCTGTGGGCTGTCACTGAATGGGCGCGGCAGTCGGGGCCGCTCGGCTTGAGCTGGGGCGATCTCGCGTACACGCAGCATTTGGCCCTGCCGGTTTTGCAGGTCGTTAAGCTTGCCGGCATCTGGGGCCTGGCGTTTTTGATTGTACTGGTCAATCTGGCACTGCTGGACGTGTTCCGAAGGCGGCGGAAACCAGGTGCATTTTCGCTGGGAACAGCGGCGCTGACGGCTGGAGCGATTGCTTACGGATTACTCGCGCTCCGGGCAGAGAACCTGCGCCCGATATTCGTGGCGGCGGCCCTGCAGGGTAACATTGACCAGAGTATGAGCCGGAACCCGGAGCAGGACCCGGCGTACACGGCGCGGGTCATGCAGACGTTCATCCGCCAAAGCCGGGAAGCAGCCCGGCGCGGCGCTGCGCTGGTGGTCTGGCCGGAAGAAGCGTTTCCCGGCCATTTGCTCGATAACGCCGCGCCCCGGCAGCAGTTAGCATCGGAAGCCCGGCGTGACCATCAAGCGGCAGTCATCGGCAGCGCGGAATACGACTGGACGACGCAAAAGAACGCCAATAGCCTGTTTTTGATGGACAGCACGGGAACGATTACGGGCAGTTACCAGAAACGGCAGCTTGTACCGTTCGGCGAGTTCGTGCCGGGCGGCGACTGGTTTCCGTCACTTGAAGCGCTGCATGTGCTTCCTGTTCATCTGAAAGCCGGCGATGGGACGCAGCCGCTGCCCGACGCCGGGCCGAACATTGGAAAGCTCGGCGCGGCGATTTGCTTTGAGTCGTCGTACCCGCGCTTTTTGCGGGAGCAGGCGGCACGCGGGGCGGGGCTTTTGGTCATCTCGACCGACGACGTTTTGTTCGGCCAGACATCCGAAGTCCGGCAGCATTCAGCGATTGCGGCGGTACGGGCGGCGGAAACCGACCGTTATGTGGTTCGCAGCGCGGCGACAGGCATCTCGCAGATCATTGATCCGACAGGCCGGGTCGTCGCAGAGGCCGAACAAGGCAAAGAAGTGGTGGTTTTAGCGCCGGTTGAGTCACGGCAAACGCTGACGCCGTTTGTGCGTTGGGGGGACTGGTTTATTGGACTGTGCATTTTGATACTGGCAGGGGTCAGCATCAAGAAAAGCCCTCCCCGCTCATGCGGGGAGGGCTTACAAGGGGAGGGCTTACAAGGGGAGGGCTTACAAACGGGCGAAGATGCCTTTAGCTTAGACAGCCAGCTTCTTTTTGCGGGAGGCGACCACCGCGCCGCCAACACCGAGCGCGAGCAGCAGACCGAATGAGACTGTTGTTGACGCTTCCGGAACCGCTGCGGGACCGGCGACCGGCCCTGAGAAGTCCGGCACCCCACTGTCGTTGCTGCCGGTGACGCTCAGAGTGCCTTGAGGCCCATTGAACGAGCTAAAGACGAAGGTTTCCGTGCTTCCCGGATTAAGTGTTGCTGCGCCGGTGCCAAGCGGGATGAATAGCTCCGGGTCATAACGCAGCATTGTTTCATTGGAGCTGGTGGCGTAGAAGCTGCCCGACCCGCCTGATGTCACCATATCCAGCGGCCCTGTATTGCTGACATAGTTGACGCTTGGGTCCGAGAACTGAAAATCGAGCGAATTTTCGGAAAAATTGTTGCTTGCCCTCGGCGTCACATCATACGAATACTGATACAGGTCACTGCTGCCTGCCGCCGGGGCGGTGACAGTCGGCGTGACATCAATCATGCCGTTAGCATGAGCCGCGCCGGCCTGTGTCAGTGCGGCGAGTGCGATCAGTCCGAAGCTGGCTTTGAGTAAAATGTTCATAAATAGGTTTCTTTCCGAAAGATAAAGTGTGTTTGACACTTTTCGAGAGAGCACGAAGTGTGCCAAACCGCCGCCACTTTCGGCCTTTTGCCGAAAACGAGTAAAGAAACCGGGTACACTGCCGTCATGCTGAAACAACTGATTACGCAAAGTTTAACGCGCGGCTTCAAGACAGGATTTGCGCTGGCGGCGACCACAAACGCCGCGATTATGCTGGCGTCGGATACCGAGAACGGCAATCCGTGGGCGGCCCTGAACTCGGTCGCGCATATTGTGGACGGTGACGACAAAGAGCAGCCAACGGACTATTCGCCGCGCG
>JAYVVR010000295.1:0-3874 GCA_043786835.1 Armatimonadota bacterium
GACCGCGAAGACGCGCAATTTCAGACGCTGGAACCCGGTGTTTACCGCGTGGGTGCCCGGATGGCGATTGACGACTTAAACGATCTGCTGGATTTAGACCTGCCACATGACGATTTCGACACCATCGGTGGGTTCGTGTTTGGTCAATTTGGGCGTCAGCCCGGCACCGGCGAGTCGGTTGAGTACGAGAACTTAGAGTTTATTGTCGAAAAAACCGACGGCAGGCGCGTGGATGAAATCAAGCTGATTGTCGCGGCGAATGGGACGGGTGGGGATGGAGAGTAGAATAGGCGGCAGGGAGCTTTTGTTGCTGCGAGGGCATTCACGCCCTCGTTTATAAACAATCGGAGGCACTATGCTGGAACTTGGACAGGTGATCGGCGACATTCAGAAAATGGGCATCGAAGCGCGGAGGCAGGGCGATAAAATCGCCGCACAGATGCGCACCGCGTTGGCGCAGGCCAGGCTAAACCCAGAAGCCTGGGCGGCGACACGAGCGCAGCGCGAGTCTCTGCCGAAGCCGGCGTGGCTGGCCGCTGATTGCCGCGATGTTCCGCCGTCGGCGACAATCAGGCTGCCGGACGGGACGCCGGACGTCTATACGGCTCTTGCAACCGACGGCTCCCAAATCCCGCTGGACCGGCACGCAGTCGCGCCGTGCTACTTGATTAACGTCGGCCAAATTGCCCTGCACTATGGCACGGGAGAGCGTCCGACACTGGCCTCACAGGCGACGCTGCATTACACCGAGGAAGATTTGTACCAGTCCGAAGACGGCGGGGACCCAGTGCCGCTGTCCGATAAGATTGTCAATAATCGGCGTCTGCTGGCGGAAAGTGCGGCCCTGGCGGCGCTGATTGAGACCCACAAAGGCCGCGACGCGATTGCCCTCGTTGACGACCCGCTGATTGTCTGGACGCCGCAGGGCGAATCGGAAGCGGAGCAGAAGCGCATCATTGACGGCTTCTGCGAAATGCTGTCCGCCGGACAAACCTACAATACGCCGGTCGCGGGTTATGTCAGCCGCCCTGCCCACAAAGACGTTGTCGGCGCTCTGCGCCTGACCCTCTGCGAGCCGGGCTGCTCTCATACTCCAAAAGATATCTGCACCGAGCTGGCGTCCCTGACCGATGTCCAGCTTTTCTCGCACCTGTTGCCCCGTCCTGGCGACCGTTCTCCTGTCTTCGGGAGCACGAACCCGAGTCTCAAGCTGTACCCGAATGACCAGAAGATTGCGTTTTTCTATTTGAACGCCGGAGGAGAAATCGCCCGTGTCGAAATCCCGGCCTGGGTTTCTGAGGACGCTGATCTGACCGCGCAGGTCCATCGCCTCGTTTTCGACCAGGCCCGCAAAGGGCAGGGGTATCCGATTGCGCTGGCCGAAGCCCACGAGCGAGCGATTGTGCGTGGTCCTGAGCGGGAAGCGTTTTTTCGGCTGGTCGAGAATGCGTTTGTCCGTGAGAACCTGCCTGCGCTCCAAACGCGCAAGGCGCTCTCGAAACGAACACGGGTGCTGTAGGGGCAGGTCCCCGTGCCTGCCCAGAGTTCAGGGAAATCCGTTCCGAACCCCGTAGGGGCGAACCTTGTGCTCGCCCTATGACCTTGTGCTCGCCCTGTGACCTTGTGCTCGCCCGTCCTCTCCGTGTTCGCCTTCTCGTATTGTGTTCGTCCCTTCCCCCGAAACTTCATGTCTTTCCGCATCTTGTCTTTCCCGGCGTCCCGTGCTATACTATTCTTACTCTATTAAGAAGCAGGTGACGTCCGTGCAACAATTTGTGTCTATGAACGGTGTGCTGACACCGAAAGAAGAGGCGGTCATCCCGTTTTACGACCACGGCCTGCTTTACGGCGATGGCCTGTTCGAGGGCATCCGGGTCTACAATGGCCGGGTCTTCAAGCTCGATGAGCATGTCGCACGGCTCTATTTCTCAGCCAAAGCGCTGAACATTGTCGTTCCAGCACCCCCCGAGGCCACCCGTGAGTCTATTCTCGAGACCGTCAAAGCGAACGGTCATGCGAACGGCTATGTTCGCATCACCGTCACACGCGGCACGGGGCTTGGTCTCGACCCGAAGCACCTCAAAGGCGGCGCGAACGTTTATATCTCCTGCGAACAGCTTGCGCTCTATCCTGCCGAAATGTACGAAAAGGGCCTGATTGTCGCGACTGTTTCCACCCGCCTTCCGTCCCCCGATGTGATTGACCCGCGTGTCAAGTGCACCGGCAAATATATCAACAACATCATGGCAAAGGCTGAAGCGAACCGCATGGGCGCAGGCGAGGGTCTGATGCTCACCCGCGAAGGCTATGTCGGCGAAGCCACCGGCGACAATATATTTCTCATCAAAAACGGCGCCCTTTCCACCCCGCCCGCCTCCATCGGCATTTTGCAGGGCATCACCCGCGACACCGTGATTAGTCTGGCAACCGACGCTGGCTACACCGTTTCCGAGCCGATCATCACCCAGTACGACGTCTATAACGCCGACGAAGTCTTCCTCACGGGAACAGCGGCAGAAGTCATCCCCGCCGTTCATTTCGACGGTCGCGACATCGGCGACGGTAAGCCCGGTCCGATTACCCGCCAGCTCATTGCCGCCTTCCGCGAGCTGACCCAGACGACGGGGACACCGGCCTTTTGATGAAAAAGTCCTGCCCTGTTATTCTGCTCGTTCTGAGCTTTTGCGTACTGCCGTGTCTCACGGCGGACGGGAATGCTCCCCTGCCTGCTCAGGCGAGTGCTAACCCACCTTCTCCAGCGGAAACAGCCTTGATGACCAAGATTAACCGCTGGGCCACAAAAGCAAATGAACGACTAGAAAAAAATGACATGGCGGGTGCACGGCAAGCGGCGGAAACAGCATTGCAGATTGCCGGAAATCATCGGTCTGAGATTGCAGATGCTCTTGCTCCTATTTACTTGCGGAGCGGACAGTACGCACGGGCGGCGCCTTTGTTCGATCAGCACAACAACCCGAGCCGCAACTTGAGCTCAAACGAGGCTATCGCGCTCATTGGAATGCACCGCTTCGCGCAGGCCCGGAAGTGCTACCGAGAGAGCCAGCTTTTGCGCTTACACGGAGACTTCAAGCCTTACCTGCCTGGTATCGCAAGCGACAAAAACTTTGCGGCGGCGATCTTTTTGTGGCGTGGAGTCGCAGATGTGGATTCAAGCCATCCCGTCAACGGGGCTTGGGCGTTACATCAAGCGGTTCAACTGGTGCCGAGAAATCCGCTGGCACTCTGCTACTACGCCGATGCGCTGGCTGCGACCGGCCATGTTCAGAAAGCAAGACGCTTTTACCTTCTCGCAATTAGGCTGGATCATGGTATTGTCCGCAAACGAGCGAGGGCCGGCTTGGTCAGAACGTCCTAACAAAGTCTCTAGTATCTAAGTCGTTTTCGGGTAAAATAGTGTCAAGATTGTTGTGCCATTGAAGAGGCGTAGAGTGAAGAAAGCGCGGTCTGCCACCATCCTTCGCGACGAGGCGATTTACCGTCCTCTCATTGCGAAGTATCTGGGACAGCGAAGTATCTGGCAGAAATGGACCAAATGCACGAAGCGATGAAGCTCGACGATATCAAGGTCGCCTGATTGCAAGCGCGGTGTAGGGGCTTAATTGCAGCAATCAAAGCAATGCGAGCTGCTGATGAGCGTAAAGCGTAATGGTCAAAATGGGCGTAAAGTTTAGCGCGAGTGATAAAGAGGATCCTGAAGTAGAGCATGGCGAGACCTGTCCGGGGTGCGGGATGGCACGGCGGGAGTTGTACTCGAACGGGCAGATGGGGTGCGCGAAGTGCTACGCGGCGTTTGCGGCGGAAGTGCAGCAGGCATTGAAGGAAATTCATGGCGAGACCCGACACCTCGGCAAAA
>JAYVVR010000296.1:0-3862 GCA_043786835.1 Armatimonadota bacterium
TACGACGGTGATGCCATTTCTGCGCCGCGCTCCGAGGGGGACTGCCAACGCGCCACCGTGCGCTTGATTTCCTCTCCGCTCTGCTGCTCGGCCAGACGCAACCCATAGAGCGTTTGCAGATTCATCCAGAGATCAGGAGAAGTGCCAAGCCACTGACTGAGGCGCAGGGCCATATCAGCGGCAAAAAACTTGCCGGGGTGGATCGGATCGCGTGCTATTATCATATCTCGCGAGGCATTATCATATCTCGCGAGGCATTATCTGCCCGTTAGCGATAGTCCGGAATCTCGATGTGAAAGGGCTTTTCGTGGTCGTCCGGCCACTCAAAGCACACATGCCACTGCTGGTTGATCCAAATTCTGAACTGCCCCTGCTGGTCGCCGCTGAGGGCCTCGAAACGATTGCCCGGCAGTCTTATCAAACGGCTGCGGCTTGCCGCGGCGTCTAAAATGTCAAGGCGACACTCTGCCCGGTCTTTAAAAGCCTGAAACTCTTTGACGCGCTCCCCTTTTGAGAAACGCTCCGTGCGCTCGTCCCGGTACTTCGGCGGTGCAGGCGGCGGCTGTTCCATACCGCCTACTCACACTAGGATGACACAAAAGGCCGCGCTGCGTCAAGTCAAACGTTCCCCCCCAATATCTTGGAAAACCCCGTATTCTTCTCCCTAATGAAATCGTCGGCCCTCGCCGATAATTGGTTTGGGAGATTTTTTATGACACGCGGAGTATACACCGCCGCCACCGGAATGCTGGCGAATCAGGCCGCACAGGATACCATTGCCCAGAACCTGGCGAATGCCAATACAGTCGGCTACAAGGAAGATGTCCCGCGCTTTGAGTCATTTTTGGGTGAACCTGTGTCGCGCTCGTTACCTGCCGGCCGCGCTGCTATCGGCACAATCGGCAGCGGGGCGGGCCTGAGAGATGTCACCACCAATTTCAGCCAGGGGGGGCTTCAGCAGTCCGGCAACCCGCTCGATGTCGCGCTGACCGGCGACGGGGCATTGGTCATTCAAACACCGGCTGGGCCGCGCCTGAGCCGCGACGGTTCGCTCACCCTGAACGTGCGCGGCGTACTTGTTCAGGCCAACACCGGGCAGCCAGTCCTGAGCGACCGTAACACAGTATTGTCGGTTCCGGCAAACACCAAAAGCATTGTTATTAGCCCCTCGGGCGAGTTAGCCGCCGATGGGGTTAGCCTCGGACGCATTCAGATGGCCTCACTCTCACCTCTTGCCAATCCCGTCAAAGTCGGCGACAACCAGTACACGGTTTCAAGCCTGCGTCCGGCGTCTCCGACCGCGACACTGCGCCAGGGTTTTTTAGAGACATCAAATGTCAGCATCGTTAAAGAAATGGTATCTATGATCTCGATCATGCGGGCCTACGAAACCAATCAAAAAATGCTTCAAGCCGAGGACGACACGACCGGCAAAGCGACTAACGAAGTCGGGAAGCTGTAGGAAGTCCCCCTAGCCCCCAATAATGGGGGAACATAACAAATACGGTCCGGTTCCCCCATTATTGGGGGCTAGGGGGCGTATTTTCATCAACACGGCTGGACTGCTTGCGGCATGAAACATGCGGTGTGCGGAAGCCGACGACCCCACCAGGAAACCTCAACCTATGATGCGTGCCCTTTACACGGCGGCCACCGGCATGGAAGCCCAGCAGCTTAACATGGATGTCATCGCCAACAACCTAGCGAATGTCAACACTGTCGGCTTCAAGAAGAGCCGGGCGGACTTCCAAGACCTCTTGTACCAGGAGATGCGTCCCGCCGGCGCGACTGTCGCTCAGGGTGCGACTTCGCCGACCGGCCTTGAAGTCGGTCTCGGGGTCAAGCCCGCATCCACCGAGACCATGTTCGACCAGGGAACGCTTCAAGAGACCGGCAATAACACGGACATCGCGATTGAAGGCGACGGCTTTTACAAAGTACTCCTGCCTGACGGCTCCAGCGGTTACACTCGCGACGGGGCATTCAAGCGCGACGCCCAGGGCAAGCTCGTAAACTCCGACGGCTTCGCGCTCCAGCCAGAGATTACGATTCCCACCGATGCAACGTCCATTGCCATCGGTAAGGACGGCACAGTCAATATTACGCGCGGCGGCTCCAATACGCCGCAAGCGGTCGGCAAGATCACGCTGACTCGTTTCTCCAATCCCGCTGGGCTGCTCCATCTCGGCGGCAACAATTTCCAGGAAACGGCGTCATCCGGCACTCCCACCGACGGTACTCCCGGCCAAACTGGCTTCGGCCAGCTTGCCCAGGGCACACTGGAAATGTCCAATGTTCAGATTGTGCAGGAGATGGTCAATATGATTACGGCCCAGAGGGCGTATGAAGTCAACTCCAAAGCCATCCAAACATCGGACGAAATGCTGCAAACTGCCAACGGGCTGAAGCGCTAACAGGAGGCTTTTATGAAACTTCCACTCTTTTGCTGCCTTGCGCTGCTTGCTGTCCCGGCCGCTGCCGCGCCGGTGCATGTCTCGCTGAAACCGACCGCGTCTGCTTTGCCGAACGCCGATGGGTTCCTGACTCTCGGCACTGTTGCTGGCATTACCGGCGGCGACAAGGCTGCCCGCGCCAAGTTTTCTGACGTGCTGGTCGCCCGCGCCCCGCTGTCCGGCGAAACACGCCGGCTGACACGCGGCGATTTGTCCTTGAAGCTGCGTCAGGCCGGCATCAATCCCGATACGCAGGCGGTTCTCGAAGGCGCGGATAGCGCTGAGGTGACGACGGATTGCCCTCCCGCCTCAATTCTAGGGAGTTATACGGAGAAGAAGGGCACGGTCGGAACGAAGGGCGCGGCAAGCAGCCCCCCCACGGGTTCTCTTCCGGCTCCTGCCCTTCCCGTTATCCACAGCGGCGATACCGTCACCCTTTACATTCAATCGGGGGCGATGACAATTACTGCGCCGGCGACGGCCCGTGAAAATGGGCGGGTAGGGGACACTATCCGGGTTCACCGCCCCGGCACCAGCGCCGATTTATCCGTGCAGGTACTGGACGCCCAGACAGTCCAAATGGAGATTTAACGTACACTACATGAAAGCAATCATTCAAGCGCTGGCTCTGCTGGCAATCGCGTCAAACCTGGCGGCTTCCGTACAGGCCGACTCGCTGTTTCCCGGCAGTTCTACCGATATTTCCCGCAACAACACCAATTCTGTATCCCTGTTCTCCGACAACAAAGCCCGCCGGGTCGGCGATACGCTGACCGTTGTGATTACCGAAACCGGCGCGGCGTCATCGGTCGCGGCGACGAAAACCGCCAAAAACGAAAGCCTGAATTACGGTCCTGGCTTTGGACCGCTGCTGTTCAATATCAAAAACTTCGGCGTTTCCGGCGGTATCAGCTCCACGGCCAGCGGCAGCACGACTCGCACAGATAACCTATTGGCGTCTATCGGCGTCACCGTCAAAGAAGTCCTGTCGAATGGTAATTTAGTCGTCGAAGGCAAGCGCAAAGTCGGCATGAATGCGGAGACGCAGGAGATTACGCTGACCGGCGTGGTCCGTCCGACCGACATTCAGCCGAACAATACAATCGCGTCGCCCCTTGTCGCCGACGCCCAGATCAAGTACGGCGGGCGCGGCCCGGTCGGCGATAAGCAGCACGACGGCATTATCTCGCGCATTTTCAAAGTGCTGTTTTAGAAACCCGCTGCTGTGCAGGCAGAAAGACGCAGCAAGCAGTGTCCTCCTGCATTCTCCTGAAAATATACTGTCCCTAAACAGCCCTAAAGAACCGTGTACACAAAGCCGATAAATATACCAGGTTTACTGAACACTGTTCCAAAGATTGTATTTATGAACATTTCGCCGAAGACAATTGTACTGCTCCCAATTATGC
>JAYVVR010000297.1:0-3847 GCA_043786835.1 Armatimonadota bacterium
AAATGGCACACATTGCGGCGGCGACGCATGGGCCGGTCGGGGCGGTTCTGTATCAAGTGGACTTGGGCAAGCTAAACTTGAACCGGACCACTCGCATCACGAAAGCCGATTTGCCGGGGCCGATCCATGACAGCCCAATCCGTGACGATTACCCGAATGGGGGGACGCTGACGGTCTCGAAACTGCTGGATTACGTGATGACCGTGAGTGACGGCACGGCCTGCGACATTCTTCTGAAACTCATCGGCGGGCCAAAAGCAGTCACGGCGTACCTGCGTGGGCTGGGCATTCGGAACATGGTTGTCGCGACCTCTGAACAAACGATGTGGGCAGATGAGCGTGTTGAGCAGTACCGGCATTCCAGCGGGGCGAGGGTTTCATAAGCCGCGCGTTGAACTTGATTCAGTATCCGGGCATGGGCGGGGGCTTCAACTGAAATTGATAAGGCACGGGCAATCTCCTGCGAAGTGGGCTAGAAATCGGAGTGGGAAACGGTCAATGCTGACATGATACTTGATTTTTGCCGTTACTTGTTGGCCTTGACCACCCCGAGCAAAAGGCAGACATCGTCGCGAATGCCGTTTTCAGCGGCGGCATCGACACCGGCGATCAGGCGCAGGGCAAGCTGCTCGGCGACTTCGGCAGCATCCCCCTGAAAAGGCTTCGGCAGGGCGGCCCCGAACAGGGCGGAAACGCCTTCAATGCCCAGCATCGTGCGCCGGCTTGCGCCAACTTCTGTCAGGCCATCGGTGAAAATTGCCAGCGCGTCGCCGGACGCAAGCGTGATAGTCTCTTCGGCAAATACCGCTTTCGGGAAGACGCCAAGCACGGGGCCGGTGTGGCCGAGTTCTACGACGGCCCCCGTGCCGGCTCGGCGGACAAGCGCCGGCTCTTGGCCGCAGCCGACATAGTGCAGTTCGCCGGTGCCGGCGTCATAGACTCCGACAAATAGTGTCGCAAACCCGGAGAGCAGGGTCTGTGTCGCAAGAACGCCGTTCAGGGCCGTAACAGCAGCAGAGAGAAGCGGCTGAGTATAAACAAACGCCCGCAGCATGTTCCGTACGGTCGCCACCTGCACCGCCGCCGCCAGCCCTTTGCCGGAAATATCGCCCACCACCAGCGCCGTGCGGCCGCCGCCCAGCGCAAATCCATCGTAGAAGTCGCCGCCGACCCCCTCACTGATCTGCAAGGCCGGCTCAAAGTAATGCGTCAGCGCGAGACCCGGTACCTGTGTCGGCAGCAGGGGCTGAAGCGCCGCTTGAAGCTGGCCCGCAATCATCCGCTCCCGCTCGCCGCCCAGCGCCGCTTCCCGGACCGCCTGCTCCGCCACAGTACGTGTCCGCATCAGGTCCGCTTCGAAGTGCATCCGGCGGCGGATCGGCACAAAGATGCAATCCATCAAGATTTCCTCGCCGGCCTGCCGCCGGGCGGCATACAGCAGCACCGGAACATCCGTCCCGGTGGCGGATCGCAAAGAGACGGAGACTTCTTCCACCTGTCCATGCAGCAGGAGCTGCGGCACAAGGTGGGTCTGATAAAAAATGCGTCCGCCCGGTGAGAGAAGAGCGCCGAGCGCGGTGCCGACCAGCGTCTCGGTCTCACAGTCAAGGAGGCGGCCCAGCGCCAAGTTCGCTTGGCGCACAATCCCGACGCTGTCAATGACCGCGAAGCCGCACGGCGCGGTTTGAAACAGGTCGTTCATGTGCTATGCCGCCGGGATTGGAGAGGGCATCAGAGAAAGATAGGCCCGAATCGCCTGGACCGTTTCGCGCGGATTGCTCATGTGCGGCGCGTGTCCGGTGGCTTCAATAAGACGCAGCGCCGAGCCGGGCAGGTGCGCGTGCAGGTAGTCGCCAACGACACGCGGGGCGAGGGTGTCATCAGTGCATTGCAGGATCAGCGACGGGATGGTCGCTTTCGGCAGCGCGTCCCGGCAGTCCGAGAAGAACGTCACTTCCGCAAACCGGCGGGTGATCTTCGGGTCCCCCGCGCAGAAGCTGCGCTCCATTTCCGGGGTCAGCGCCGGCTGCGGCGCGACAATCGGCGCCAGAAAACCGGCCCAGCCAAGGTCGTTCTGATCCATCAAGTGCAGCAGTCCCTCAAGGTCGTCCCGCTCAAAGCCGCCGAAGTAGTCCGGCGGGTGATTCAGATAACAGGGCGAAGGCGCGACCATCACGAGGTTGCTGAAGCGCTTCGGCTCCCGAAGGGATGCCAGCAGGCCGATCATACTGCTGACCGAGTGCCCGACAAAGATTACGTCCGTCAGATCGAGAGCCGCGCAGACTTCCAAAACATCCTGCGCGTAGCCATGTAGGCTGCCGTAGCGCTCGGGCGTGTACGCCGAGAAGTCCGACATGCCGGCCCCGACATAATCGAACAGTACAATTCGGTACTCGGCGTCAAAAGCCGGGGTCACAAACCGCCACATATTCTGGTCGCAGCCGAAGCCGTGCGCGAACAGCAGTGTCTGTGCGCCCTGCCCGAAGACCGTGACATTGCTGCGCTTCAGAATTTCTGCACTCATAGGCCCCTCACTGACAAGGAATAATCGTCAGTATACCCGCATCCCCTGTGAAACGCGCTGCGGCAAAGAATCACACAGGAATAGAAAATCATGTCGAAAAAAGCCGAATTTGACGAGTAATCGTTGGGTCGGCGATCTTGGTATCGTCTGCCAGCAAAAACGCTTTACTGAGAATGATCGCCAGCACCCGGTCACCCTCAAACGGCAAAAACACGTCTCCGGTGTCCTCCGAGCGTCCCGGCACGATGCACAAATACTGGTCATTTGGTTCCATCAAAATGCTGCCGCTGCCGAGATGGATTTTGTACGTTCGCACATCCCCGCGCACGACCAAGAACTTGCCGTCCAGCACGCAGCGCGACGCAATCCTCAGCCGCGGCAGCAGCTTCGCCAGCACGGCGGCGCGGGTCTTCGCCGTTTCGCCCAGATCGCCGAATGCATAGTCCTGCCAATAATTCTGGAACCTACCTTCTGGGCCGCCGTCCGCCCACGCCGGATCGTTGCCGACACTTGCGACCCCGACAAACAAATCCACATCCCGCATGACTTCCGACAGCACCAGCGGCGGCACGTCGGCCAAGAGAATCGGTTGATTAAGTTGAACCGGCTCGGTGGGCGCATTGCCCCGGCCTGATCCATACCCGCCGCCGCCTGCATGGGCATAGTTCGTTTCAGCAAATTCGCGATAAAACCGCACTTGATCAGTCGCCACCCGCAGGTACGTTCCTGCATCGTTTGTGTCCGTCCCGTAATCATCGCCGATGCCCTCCACCCAGAACTCAGCCCGCAGGCCATAGCGCGGGAGCAGGCGGGTTGCCGGCGGGTACGAATCGTCTACCATCAGCCGGAGCGTGTTCTTCCAGCCCCGCAGAACGCACAGACTGTTGAACTGATGCTGCTTCAGAATATGCGCGGCAAACCGATTGGAATACGTGGCTGTGGTTCGCTCGGCATCGGTCAATAAATACACTTCCCGGTGGGCCTGCTTGAACGGCTGCACTAATTGGCGTGTTTCCAGAGCGTCCCGCCAGCGCAAGACTTCCTTTGGCTCGGCGTTAATCGGGTGCCACAGCTTGATCTCGGCCTCGTCAGAAAGTCCCGTCACCGCCAACCCCGACACATCTGCAAATCCCTCGCCGACGGGCAGAACTGCTTTGCCACCGACCGTCCAAATTAGCCGCCGGGCGAGATTGCCCAGCACCGGATGAGACCCGTACCGCTCACGCCAGACGCCAAGCGTCAGTGTTCGCTCTTCCAGCAACGCTCTGTCAAACCGTGCCGCCTGCGCCGAGACCGCCGCCGCAACTTCTTCCTCTGCTGCTT
>JAYVVR010000298.1:0-3831 GCA_043786835.1 Armatimonadota bacterium
GGGGTTTGTGTGCATAATAGAGAGAAGGAACACAGGCAGGAGACACTTATGCAGCATGAAGACATCCCGGCGGGGGCAAACGCGCCGCGCGAAGTGAATACGATTGTGGAAGTGCCAAAGGGATCGTCCAACAAATACAAATACAGCCCGGCGTCAAACATCTTTCGCTACGACCATACGCTCTTTTCGCCCCTGCATTACCCCTGCGACTACGGCTGGATCTGCGGCACGAAAGGCGATGGACGCCAGCGCCCCTTGAGTGTCTTAGTGATGTCGTCGAACCCGACGTTCTGCGGCTGTTTGATTGTCGCCCGGCCTGTCGGCGCACTGTTGATGAACGATCAAAATGGCGAGGACCCGAAAGTTCTATCTGTTGCCGTCGCCGACCCGCGCTTTGACTCGATCCACTCGCTCAGCGACTTGTCCGAGCATATGCTTCTCGAAATCCAGCACTTCTTCGAGATTTATCAAGTGCTGGAGCAGCACGAAGTCGAGATTTTAGGCTGGGAAGACGCCGCCGAAACACAGGCGAGGATCGCGGCGGCAATTAAAGCGTAGCCGGAATTAAAGCGCAGCCGGGGGGCGTTGTTGAATGGGAGGAAGAAATCACGCCGAAGGACCTGCCGGACAGGCTCCTTCGGCGGATAGACGCTTGCTGTCAGCTGGCTTTCGCCGAGCGCCTGCGGGCCAGCAGGAGGCCGCAAAGCATCAGACTGCCTGCAAGGAGAGAAGTACTCGTGGAAACTTCCGGCACCGTCGCCGGGCCGCTGGGCAGGGCAAAGTAAGCGCGCCCGGTATTCCCTCCCGCCAGGATGTAGTCCAGCCCGATGTCATAGCTTCCCAGCGGCTTGCTGGAGCCGAAGCCGAAGCCGAAGCTGCCAAATGTGTCATTGTTGGGGTTGATAGCTGCGTTGGATGCTGCTTTAAGGGCGAGGATCGGATTGGCAACAACCAAAAAGTGGGAGTCGTCTGGAAACCCTTTCCCAGAAGCGCCGTCGTCGTAGCCGATGTATCCCCCAGAAAACGTCACGCCGTTATAAGACGTCTTCACCCCTGTGGTTCCGTCCTGGACAAAGCCGGCATTCGCGAGTGTCGTCATTCCCGTAGCGGCGCTGCCATCACTTGGGTTCACTAGAAACAGCGAACGAATTCCCACAAGCTGAACGCCGCCAAGATAATAGGTGTTTGCCCCGGAAAGGTCTCCGGTGATCAGGACAGTGCTGCCGGAAATGGTAAAAAGGCTTCGGGTGTCTCCGACCCCGTTTGTCAGGACCGCTTTTGAGCTGGGATACGGCCCGGCGGCAGCGGCGGCGCTCAGGCCGAAAGCTGCCAGCGCCACGGAAGCCACTGTCCGAAATGCTTTCGCAGAATTTCTCATCGTTTTTTCTCCTTGAGGAGTCCAGAAGCATGCTTCTGAACGGAGTGCCTGCCCATCATTAAAACCTCCTGCAGGCAAACGCAGGCCGAGAATTTTTGCAGCGCCGTCGGGTCAGTCATTAATAATGTAGACCACTGCTGTGTTCGAGTTGGTGAATGTCACTGTCAGCCTGGTATTTTTGACGGCAGCCTTTCCGGCAGCGACTTTAAGAGCGCCATCGGCATTCGGGGAGACAGTGAAGTCTTGTGTGTCCGATGAAATGAACGTGTAGCTGAAAATTTGTTTTCTGTCCTCCAGCACGGAGACAGCCACAGTAGACAATCCTCGGTTTTTCAGCAGCATCTGTGAAAAAGCACAGGGGATGCGAGTAGTCAAGCTGGGAGGTGAGAAAGAGCCAGCTTGCCATAAATCTATACAGCATGAACCATGCCAAGTCGTACATTTTGCAGGAATTGCTGCAAAAAAGCGGAAAAGTCTGCAAAAATCTGAGAGGAGAAAGGACCCAAGGCAGAGTCCCATTCCCGCTGGGAGCGCGACGGTGGTTTTACACCACCGTTTGCTTCCATTTGCCGCGCTTGAACAGCGCAAGCGCAACCATGCCATTCAAAGCCGTCGAGACCGTCATGCCCCACCAGGCCCCTGTCGCGCCGAGATGCAGCGGGTAGATCAAAAGCCAGGCGAGCGGCAGGCGTACCCCCCACATGGTCGCGACCCCAGCCCAGGCCGGCGCTTTTGTCTCCCCCGCTCCGTTCAGCGCCCCCGTTAAAATCATGCCGAACGCAAGAAACGGCTCGGACAGCGCGGCGATCTGCAGGTAAGAAACTGTCAAAGGGACAACGTGTGAATCGTGCGTGAAAATATGGGCGAACGGGCGGGCCAGCACATAAAAGACGCCACCCATCACGGTCATAACCGCAAGGCCCTGCTGCAGCGCACCCCAGGCCGCTTTTTCAGCGCGGCGCGGGTTGCCGGCCCCTAAATTTTGGCCCGTGAGTGTTCCGGCAGCCATCGAGAATGCGAAGCCGGGCATAAACGCGACACTCTCTGACGTGAGGCCGATGGTCAGCGCGGCGACTGCCGCAGTATGCTCCGGCGACCGGGCGAGAACGCCGGTAAAGACCATCATGGACAGCACCCGCGAGAGGTTTTGACCGGCGGCGGGAATTGCGATCAGCAGAATGCGCCTGGCCCAGTCATAGTCGAGCTTACACAGCCGCGATGCAAACCCGCGCAGGGCCGACTGCTGCAGGAACCAGAAGTAGAACACCGCGCCGACGGCCTGCGAGGCCAGCAGCGCGGTCGCGCCGCCCATCAGTCCCATCTTAGGAAAGCCGAAGTGGCCGAAGATCAGGACGTAATCACCGCCCAGGTGGACCATGTTGACCCCGATCATGACCAAAAGCGGAGTTCGCGTGTCCCCGATCCCCCGAAAAACACTGCTCATAATCAGCATCATAAACAGCGCGGGAACGCCGAGAAGAGTCAGGCTTAAATAGCGGACGCAGAGGCCGGCGGCATGGCTGTCCACGCCCATCCAGCCGACGACAAAATTGCGCAGGGGAAACACGGCCGCGACCGCGAGAAGCGCAGCAAAGAGGCCAAGCCATAGCGACTGGTTCGCCGCGACTTTGGCCTGGTCGGTCTCTTTTGCGCCGGTGA
Source organism: Armatimonadota bacterium (assembly GCA_043786835.1). Classification (GTDB taxonomy): domain Bacteria; phylum Armatimonadota; class Armatimonadia; order Armatimonadales; family Capsulimonadaceae; genus JANXMY01. The sequence continues at coordinate 3,038 of JAYVVR010000298.1, forward strand.
ACCGGGACACCAGCGCCGACGTCCCGATGCCGATGGACATGCCGACGGAAAACAGCAGGAACATGAACTGCCCGCCGACCCCGACCGCCGCCAGCGCGTCCGACCCGAGATGCCCGACAAAGAACCGGTCCAGAAACGAGTTAAACGTCTGCAAAAGCATGGTCAGGACCGACGGCCAAGCCAGTGTCCAGACGGCCCGGTGCAGCCCCGACTTTGTTTCTGTTTCGACTTCCGGCAGCATCGGCAGCGAACCGAGACTGCCGTCCTGCCCCGTCTCCGAGCGCTCAAATCCTTCGCCGCGCCGCGTACCGACCCCAGTGTCACTCGCCAATCATCCCTGCTTTCACTTGCCATCAAAAAACTTATCGTGGCTTATTTCACCACGACGGCCCTTATTGAACACCTGCGGCGGCGGGAAAGTTCAGACACGACAAAACGGGCAGCCCCAAAGAGCCGCCCGTCTCCTCTATCCCTCAGCGCGTTCCTTAGAGACTGTGTAGAAACGATTCCGAAGTCCCCCCCGCCCCCAATAATGGGGGAGCCGGATGAAGGACGCAGTGCCTCCTTCATTCCCTTTATGCTCCCCCATTATTGGGGGCTGGGGGGACTGATCGGCTTTTTATACAGTCTCTAAGCGGTTGCTGCCTCAAATCGTTAATCCTGACAGCGTAAAATCTTGCAGGTTGCTCCGTAAATAATCTCTACCAATAATCACGTTGCTTTCAGCGCAGCAGCTAGAGTGCAGAGCCGTAATGGGATAACATTGCGTGGGTTGAAAAACCCTAGAAGCCAGG
>JAYVVR010000299.1:0-3818 GCA_043786835.1 Armatimonadota bacterium
TTCGGCGCAACCGCCCCCCAGGTCCGGCTCGGTCCCCATGGCACAACGCCCGCCGTCACCAGTGCCGGGATCAGAAAAATCATCGGCGCTAAGATGAACAGCGTCTTGTCTACGTTTGTTGGGTTCATGTCCTCTTTGAACAAGAGCTTCAGGCCGTCCGCGATGGTCTGCAAAAGACCGAACGGGCCGACCCGGTTCGGCCCCTGGCGCTGCTGCATCCAGCCAAGGAGCCGCCGCTCCCACCAAACCAAGGGCGGGACCGCCAGCAGGAGGCCAAAGACGCCCATGAGAACGCGGGCGACGACGCGAACAGCCTCCACCCAGGCGTACTGGGTGGGGATATTCGGTGTATAAAAGAAGAGATGCGCGAATAACGCTAATGTCATTTAAGCAGTTGCCTTTGCGATTTCGCGGGCGACGTCCCGCGGCGAGAAGTAGGGAACCGGCTTGCCCAGCCGGGACATCAGCTCTGCGACAATCTGCCAGTCGGGCTTCGATTGCCCGCGCGGCTCGACTGCCTTCTTGAACTTCTGTACTCGGCCTTCAATGTTCGTGAACGAACCATCCTTCTCGATGAACGAACATGCCGGCAGAAACACACTGGCATGCTTGCCGATCTCGGTCATGAACAAGTCCTGCACAATCAAAAAAGGCACTTTGTCCAGAGCCGCTTTGACAAGCTCTTGGTCCGGGAAAGACAGCAGGGTCTCAGAACCCATCGTGTAAAGTGTTTTAATCTGACCGCTCACGCAGGCTTCCAAAATACCGCGCGTGTCTAAACCTGGCGCGGCAGGCAGCGGGCCGCCCCAGAGGGCTTCGAGCTTCGGTGTTGCCCCGTTGCCAACCGCGTGCATTGCGGGGAGGCGATCCGGCAAGACACCCATCTGGATCGCGCCCCAGCTATTGTTGTCTGGCAGCAGCACGTTCAGCTTGGCGCCCGACGCCGCGCAGGACGCCTTTAGGAACTCAATATCAGCAGCCGGCAGGCCGTACCAGGCCAGCACAACTGTTTCCGGTCCGGCGGCAATTACTTTTGCGACCTCCGGCGAACGGGCGTTGTCGTTCCGGAAGTAATCAGCACCGCCCTTCGAGATAGCCTTGTAGATACGCAGCCACAGCACCGGCAGATCGTCGTCAATTTGGGTGCCGATGGCGACAATCCGCTTCGCTTCGCCGACTTCGGCAATCGAAGTCTGCATCGGCATAATCGGGAACGGGAATGCCCGGTGATCCAAGTTATTCGTGCCGAGCGCCGACCGGAACAGCCGCTGAAACAGGTACGAATCTTCGTTGGAAGCCCGCGTCGAGCCAATTCCTGCCACGGAGTTGGGATCAGCCTCCGCCGCGTCCTTCAGCGCTTTTGCCGCCGCGCCGAGCGCATCATCCCAGGTCACTTTCCGAAGCTGGGACGCGTACCGCTGCTGCGGCTCTTTGATTCGGTCGCTTGAATTGACCCAGTACTGCTCGAACTTGCCCTTGTCGCAGGTCCATTCCTCGTTGACATCTTCATTCAGCCGGGCATTCACCCGCATCAGCTCGCCGTTTCGGGTCTGCACCGCCACGCTGCAGCCGACACCACACATCGAGCAGATCGAGTCCGCCGACTGGAATTCCCACGGACGGGCGGCAAAGCGGTAAGTGCGAGATGTCAGAGCGCCAACCGGGCAAAGTTCGATTGTATTGCCGCTGAACTTCGACTTGAAGCCCTCGGTTGAAAACGGCGAGATAATCGCCGCGTTGCCCCGGTTCTCAATCGCAAGTTCGCCATCGCCGGAGATCTCCTCGGTGAAACGCGTGCAGCGAGCGCACTGAATACAGCGTTCTCTATCAAGAACCACATAATCCGAGATCGGAACGGCTTTTGGAAAATGCCGCTTCTCATCAATAAAGCGCGTCACGCCTGCTCCGTATTGGAAAACCATGTTTTGCAGCGGGCATTCGCCGCCCCGGTCACAGACCGGGCAGTCGAGCGGGTGATTAATCAGCAGAAGCTCCAAAATGCCGTTCTGCGCCTGCTTGACTTCCGGCGAGACCGTATCCACGACCATGCCTTCCGCCACGGGGACGGTGCAGGCGGTCTGAAGCTTGTTCATCTTCTCGACTTTGACGAGGCACTGCCGGCATGCGCCCGCTGGTTTCAGCCGTGGATGGTGACAGAAGTAGGGTATGTCCGCCCCCGCTTGAAACGCCGCCGTAATGACTAGTGTCCCTTTCGGCACCGAGACAGCCTTGTTATCAATCACAAGATTGATCATTTCGACCGGCGGCTTCTCCGCCGTCGTCCCCTGCGTTGTCCTAATTGTCGTTTCCGCCATGCGTGTTTTCTCTTGCTCTAGTTCTATGTGCAATTAGCTATAAAAGTCGCTGCGATGTCTGACGCGTAAAATTGTCACGACTTGCGTGATGTCGTTAATGCTGTAGCTAATTTCGGTAGTCGCCGACCCGGATACGCCAAACCCCATCTTCGGATTTGATTTTGGTACAATCGGGAGACCGAGGCTCTAGTGTCAATGCAGCTATCGTCATTGCGATCCTTTTCACAAACTGTGCGTCAGGTCCATTCAGATTTTTGCGGGCAGGCCGTGTCAGGACAATCATGTACAGGTTAAGCATCGAGCTTACCTTCGACGATCAGTTCCACTTTGACCTATTCCCTGGTCATCTCACCTTTAGTATCCGTAACATACTGAAGGTCGATATTTGCTTTTTCACCCTCTGACACTATTCGTGCCCTCCGGCAGCTAGCACACGCTCGCCGACCTCGATTTCCGGCTTGCCGCCGCGGTCTACCCAGACGCCGCAGGGACCACCGGCTTCAATACCATTGATTTCATAGGCGCTGCCATCCATACGAAGCACAGGCTGATCGTACTTGGAAACCTGTTCGGCGCGGGTTTCGATATAGTGTCCGATGAGCGACCGCCGGAAGCGGTCTTTGGAGGTATTCGGGAAGCTGCCGTGAACTAGTGAGCCGTTGAAGAACAGCACGTCGCCGGCACCCATAATCACCGGAACTGCTGCCATACTGTCCGGGATCGGCACAGTCACATTGGTGAAGCTGGCCGATACATCCGCCTCGACGGGACAAAGGACCGGCCAGTTATGGCTGCTGGGAACAACTTGCATACAGCCGTTTTCCTCGTCGCAAGCATCGAGCGCCATCCAGGCCGCCATGCATGTTCCGGGCGCGGCCTGCAGGTAGAAGTTATCCTGGTGCAGGGCTTGGCCTCTCGCCCCGGCAGGCTTGAAGTAAAGCATGGTCTGAACCGCCAGCGGCTCGGAGCCGAGGAACGCCGTCAAGCATTCCGCAATCCGGACGTTCAGCACAAAATCCAAACTCGCTTTGTCCCAGCGGTGCATGTGGATCATGCGCGGGAATGCCTTTAGCGGGTCGTTTGAGGTCTGCGTGTCTGCCACCATATCGCCGGGCTTTGTGCCTTCAGCCCGGAGCGCCATGAAATGCTCCCGATAAAGTGCCGTCTCCTCAGCAGAGAACAGCCCTTTGACGACAACGTAGCCATTCGCTTCGTAGAACGCTTTGTCAGACCCCTTGACCATGCTTTTCTCCTAGACTGCCGCCATTTGCAGCGGCGCGAACGCCCGCGGCTTGCCGCCGGCACCGTTCTTGACCAGCTCTTCATACTCGTGCCGGAAGTATTTCAGCGCCCCACCTGTTCCGGACGGCCCGACCAGCGGCCATGCGGCGGCGTCAGCAAGTGGGCAGAAGGATCGCCCCATCATATTGTTGCAGATGTCGCTGAGGATGTCAATGTCTTCGTAACGACCGCCACCCGCGAGTATCCGGTCATGGATCTTGA
>JAYVVR010000300.1:0-3815 GCA_043786835.1 Armatimonadota bacterium
CGGCAGCATAGGAGTCCCCAGCGGCGCGCAGAGCCGGGCCGTCGCCAGGATCGTCCCATCGCCGCCCAAAACTAGGACAGCCTCCGCATCGGCCACGCCATCATCGGGCAGGCCGCGCTCGGGAACACCTAGCGCCTCGGCGACCCGGTGTTGTAATCGAACAGAAACGCCACGCGCCCGGAGGTGGCTGTCGGCAGCCGCCGCAACTTCCAGCGCCGCCGGCTTGCCGGCGTTCGCCATGATGCCAAGAACTTGCATCCGTTATTTTCTATTTTCTAATAGACTCGATAGCTCGCCGATTTATGGGCGAAGCGGTTCAGATTCCGGCGCGCGATCGCCAGGCTCGGGTTCAGGACGAGCGCCTTTTTGTAAGCAGTAACGGCTAGAGCTTTGCTGCCGAGCAATTCGTAAAGCACGCCGATGTTGTTCTGCACCTGGGCATTGCTCGGGTCGAGCGCCAGGGCCTGCTGGAAAGCCCGCAATGCCTTTGGGTATTGCTTCAGGTTCTTGTAAGCCACGCCGCGCCCGTTTTGGATCGCCGGATCGGTGGGGCGGAGTTTGGCGGCGGCATCGTACTGAGCCAGGGCGGCGACATACTGCCGGCGCGTCATTTCGCTGCCCGCTAGGGCCAGACGGACATCCGCATCATCTGGATTCAGCGCCAGTGCTTGCCGACGGGCCTGATCGGCGTTCGCGTAGTCATTCTGCTTGGCATACTGGTCGCCCAAACGGGCGTAGATCGGCGCGGCTTTGGCGTCCTGGGTCAGCTTGGGCGCGGCCGATGCCAGCAGGGTCGCCGACTCGGCCGCATTCCCCTCGTCGGCCAGGAGCAGGCCCAGCGCAGTCTGGATCTGGATGCTGCCGGGGTCTTTCGCAAGCGCACTTCGGTACGAGGCCTCGGCATCCGGTTTCAGTCCGGCCTGCTCCTGCAAGACGCCCTTGTTGTAGACTGGGATGGCGTTCTGCGGCTGAAGTCCCGCTGCTGCCTCGAAGTCTTTTATGGCCTCGCGGGTGCTGCTCTTGGCCGCATTCGCCTCACCCAATGCAAAGTAGGCGTTGTACTGACCGACGGCGTCAAGCTTCGGGTCAACGTCCGGCCCAACGGCCCGAGTCAATGCCGCGATAGCATCGTCGTAGCGCCGTCCGTTGGCGTAAAGCTCACCCGCACTGAGCCAAGCGGTGGCGTCTTTAGGGTCCTGTTCTGCTGCCTTCTGCAGAGCGTCGGCCGCTTCGGCGTTGCGGCCCGCTTTTCGCAGGAAGAAGCCGTAGTTCTTGAGCGTCGCGGCGTCCGGGCTAGGGGCTGCCGCCATCTCTCCGAAGAGCACCAGGGCCTCATCCGTCTTGCCGGCCTGCCCCAGCACGGTCGCGAGGTTGAACTTGATGCGCGCCGCGTTCAGACCGGTCGTACCCGGCTTGAGGTGGTCGAGCACATAGCGGTACTGCTCGGCGGCCCCGTCATAGTTCTGCTGCTGCCGCAGCGCGTTACCCAAATTATTACGCGCGTCCAGGTTGTCCGGACTGAGCCGAACTGTAGTTTGCAGCTCGGGGATGGCGGCCGTGGGGCTGCCTTGTGTCAAGTACAGGTAGCCGAGCAGGTTATGGACCGTCGGGTCGTTCTGGTATTCCGAGGTCTGCGCCAGCGCATTCAAGTCCGTGATGTTGGCCGCGATCTCTTGGTTGGCCGTTTTCAGGAGGTCAGGGTTGTTGGCAGACTTCGCGCTATTGAAGTCCTGCGTTGCTTTGTTAAACCCATTGACCGCTCTGTTGTAGCGTTCTAGGGACGGGTTCGGGACGACTTTCTTTGCAGCGGCGGGCTTCGCATCGGATGCGGCCTGGCCCAAAGCGGCGCTGCACGAGGCAGCAAGGAGTAGTGCGAGTCCAAGGTGACTGACGGGAGTTGGTTTCACGGCGTAGAGTCTCCAGACTGGGGCAATGTTGGTTTGAGCATCTGCCCAGCGCATTAGATGATTATAGCACAAACGAGGCGCGAGAAAAACGATGCCGGGCTGCTATTGACAACGGTCACGTTTTTTTGTATACTAAGGGCTCAGTGCCAGCAGGCTTTGTGCAGCCGGACTTCTTCGAGCGGAACATTGACGTTCCTGTACGGTTTTCATGCGAATATACCCTAAAAGCAGTGGCAATGGGTGATTTGCAAGACCGTTTCAGGGGCTTTTTTTGTGCCTGATTTCTAATGAGGCGCCCACCCCCCCGTTTTTGTTGGCCACACACGACAAATTCTCGAGATACACCACTACTAAGGAGATCGGACCACCCAATGGCAAAAACACCTCAAGACGTGCTGACCTTGATCAAGGACAACGACGTTAAATTCGTGGACGTCAAGTTTATTGACGTTCCCGGCACCTGGCAGCACTTCACGCTCCCCGCGCACCGCTTCGAGGAGGAGGTCTTCACCGTCGGGCTGCCGTTTGACGGCTCCTCGGTCCGTGGGTTCCAGACCATTGACGAGTCGGATATGCTCCTGGTCCCCGATGCTGACACTGCCGTACTGGACCCATTCACCGAAGTAAAGACACTGTCCATCATCGCCGACGTTGAGGACCCCATCACCCGCGAAAAGTATCCGCGTGACCCGCGCAACATCGCCAAAAAGGCTGAGGCCTATCTTCAGTCCACGGGCATTGCGGATGTGGCCTATTTCGGCCCCGAGGCCGAGTTCTATGTCTTCAATGACATTCGGTATGGTCAGTCGGCCAACTCGGGCTTTTACGCTATCGACTCCGACGAGGCCGCGTGGAACTCGGGCCGCGACGAGAAGCCGAACCTCGGCTACAAAATGCGGACCAAGGAAGGCTATTTCCCCGTGCCGCCTTCAGATACCCTGGCCGACCTACGATCCGAGATGGTCCTGACCCTGCTCGAAGCCGGTATTGAGGTGGACGTGCATCATCACGAAGTCGGCAATGCGGGCCAGTGCGAGATCGGCATCAAGTTCGACTCGCTGGTGAAGATGGCCGACAAGCTCCTGATGCACAAGTACATCGTCAAGAACACGGCGGCCCAGAACGGATACACCGCCACGTTCATGCCCAAGCCCATTTTTCAGGACAACGGCTCGGGGATGCACTGCTCGGTCTCCATGTGGAAGGGCAACACCAACATCTTCTACGACGAGAAGGGCTATGGCGGCCTGTCCGAGACAGCTGTGTACTACATCGGCGGCATACTGAGGCACGCCCCCGCCCTGCTGGCCTTCGGCGCGGCCTCGACCAACTCCTACCGCCGACTGGTGCCGGGCTACGAGGCCCCGATTAACCTGGTCTACTCGGCCCGAAACCGCTCTGCCGCCGTCCGCATCCCCATCGCCGGCTCGCCCAAGTCCAAGCGCGTCGAGTTCCGCGCACCCGACCCGACCGCGAACCCCTACCTGCTGTTCTCAGCCATGGCGATGGCGGGCATTGATGGAATCCAGAATAAGATTCAGCCGCCGCCGCCCATCGACAAGGACATCTACGAGCTGGCCCCCGAGGAGAAGGCAGGCATCGCCCAGACGCCCGGCACCTTCTCCGAGTCGCTGGCCGCTTTGGAGGCCGACCACGAGTTCCTGCTGAAAGGCGATGTGTTCACCGAGTCGCTGATTCAGACCTACATTGACTATAAGCGCGTCCGCGAGGTCGAGGGCGTGGCCCTGCGCCCGCACCCCTACGAGTTCTTCCTGTACTACGACGCCTAGACTGCGGCGCCTAGACTTCCCTGCCCCGCCCGCGCAAGCCCTGCGCGGGCGGGTTCTCCCCTCCAGCCGCACGCGCGACGCCCTACAGAGAGCTTGAGGAACCCCCGACGATGAGGAG
>JAYVVR010000301.1:0-3815 GCA_043786835.1 Armatimonadota bacterium
GCATCAATCGCCGCATTTTGCCATTCTCCCAAATGCCAGCACATTCATTCCCGCTTGCTTGCAGATAAAGTATGACTTGACCTTTATTGTTGAGCGCCGTCGGCGTTGCTGTATCCCAGCTATCCTGCTGGTTCACTCCGTTTGTCTCCAAATCCTGCCAAGCAATCCTGGACCATAAAAACGTGTCTGACTTGACTGCTAAAGCAACCTGACTGCTGTTGTTGATGGAAACGGCACTGCAGGGAAAGGCCGCGTTTTTCGTCACCCACTCAGTGTGAGGGTGCAAATCCTGCATGACGCCATTTTGCCAAAAAAAAGCGTGGGGTAGATAGTCCGTGCCGCTATCCTCTTTTGCAAAATCGGCACTGCCGACAACCTGCCCCTGGTCGTTGATGTCATTGGCGACACTGGAAGGACCGCCAAAGCCTTTCCAGGTCTGTTTGACGCCCTTGCTCCAAAGGAATGCCTGCCCGAGTATCTGGCCGTTGAAGTTTCGGCTCCCGTCGGAGACGATGCCTGCAACGTCGCCGCGACTGTTAATGGCGTTGGCGCAGCCTGGCCCGAGATCCGTGATTGTGTAAGCAGCCTCGGCGGCGGCTATCGGCGGGAACAGGGAATGTTCTTTGGCCCCTGCCGCCCGTAACAGAGTGACGATTGAAGTATTGCCTTGTTTCTCTGCCAGTCGCAGGGCCGTATCGCCCTTCATATCGCGTAGTTCTAAATTCGGATGTGCGTTCAGCAGCACTTTGACCAGCGCTGTATCAGCGAAGACGTTGTTGCTGGCCGCCCGCATCAGCACTGTCTGGTGGAAACCCGATTCCTGGACATTGACATTCGCACCGTGCGCCACGAGCAGATGGACGATTTCCAAGTTTTGACTGCTGCCGCTGATACCCCCGAAAAGAGCCGTCTCGTCCTCACTGTCGCGGGCGTTGACATCCGCGCCGTGCGTCAGCAGAGCCGCGACAACCGGACGCATTCCATAGACAACAGCGAGGCTTAATGGCGTAGAGCCTATGCTGTCCCGTACATTGACTTTCGCGCCGTGCGCGATTAGCGCCAGCGCGGTTTTCTGTTCGCTGCCACGCAGGGCATTCGTCAACAGGGGACCCTGCGTGAAGTCACTGGGAGGTAATGTTGCCGCTTTTGTCACGGCGGCGTTCGGGTCCGCGCCCCGATTAAGCAGACGGATTGCCGCCCGTTCATCTTGGACAAGAACGGCGCGGACAAGCGCCTGCGTTTCTAAGGCGTGAGAATGTTGGCGATGACGTGGGGGAGCAGCATGAGAAACGATGGGAACGGTCAGCGCAAACGCCGACAGCAGAAATGGTAGGAGCAGGGACAAACGCAGGCGGGACTTGGATGGCATTGGGTTCTCCCGGCGTAAAAGGGTAATGCGGGCGTTGGTATTACAAGGGCATCGGTGATACGAGGGCGTTTACGCCCTCATCCAATACGGACCCTGACCCCAATGTCCACGGCATTTTTCCCGGCACGGTCGCATCCGGCAGAACGAAGAACTCCCACATCCACGTTTCAGTGTCCAGCAAATTTGAGCCGAGTCTAAGTGGCTTTTTCTTTTGATACGGCTCCCACCCAGAAGCGAGCGCAAAGGAAATTGCCTGGCAGATTTGACCGGGCGTTGTAGACAACCAGTAGGGATCAAGGAAAAGAAGTTGACCGTCGGCAGACTGCTTTCCGATGACTATCCAAGAATAGAGGGCTTTGTTCGCGTCCCAGTGCCATTGGTACACTTCGCCATCAATCATTACTCTTCGCGTATTTTTCTTAGGCCAGGCCATGGGTATTTTCAGAACTGCGTCTTAATACAGCGTTTCGCCCCAGTGGAGCTTGTTTTGCAGCTTGGCGTAAAAGTCTGCGCCGCCGACGGATAAAAAGCGAGCAGAATGCGGGGCGCGGCGAATGTGGATTTCGTCGCCGGCCTGCAAGGGAAAGCCAAGCTGGCCGTCAATCGTGACGCGGACGGTGTCGTGCGGGTCGCGCTCGACGACGACTGTGACGTTGGCTTCCGGCGGGATGAGAAGGGCACGGGCGGTCAGGGTGTGCGGGCAGATCGGCACGACAAGCAGCGTTTGAAGACTGGGATGGACGAGCGGGCCGCCTGCCGACAGCGAGTAGGCCGTTGAGCCGGTTGGGGTCGCGACAATGATACCGTCTGCGGCATAGGTAGTCACATACTTGTTATCAATCGAAGTCCGCAGATGCAGAACGCGGGACAGTGGGCCATTTGCCACAACGACTTCGTTTAGCGCAAGGCCCGAGTCTTGAAGCATTCCGTCCCGGTGAGTCTCGCACCAGAGCATCATACGCTCTTCTTCGGTGTAATGGCCGTCCAGCAGGGCGTCTAAAGCAGGCTCAAGCTCTTCGGGGGCGACGGCGGTCAGGAAGCCGAAGCGCCCGACATGGATGGGCAGCATGGGAGTCCCGCGCGGAGCGCACATCCGGGCCGTCGCGAGGATGGTCCCGTCGCCGCCAAGCACGAGAACAGCGTCGGACCCCGCGACGGCGTCATCCGGCAGACCGCGGCCATCTAGTCCAAGCGCGTCGGCAACGCGGGTTTGGAGATTCAGGATGAGGCCGCGCGGGCGAAGGTAGGCATCTGCCGCTGCCGCAACTTCAAGTGCTGCTGGCTTGCCGGCATTCGCCATAATGCCGAGAGTTTTGATCTGTCCCGTCGTCCGTGTCTGCAAAGAATTAATCACATAGTAGTTTACCCGAATTGAGGGCGAATGGAACGTGAAAAAGGGGATGGGAAAGGGCGTGGGATTAAAATCCTCCGCTATGGGGCGAAGCGCCTAGTCTCCACCTCCGTGGAGAAAGAATAGGACGCCGTAGTTAGTCGAATCCCTGTCCGCGAAGGCAGACATTCGACGCTTCGCCGCACAGCGGAGGGCTTCAGTTCCACGCCCTATTGCTTCTATTGCTGCTTAAAACGCCCCAGGTTCTGCCGGGCTTCGGCAAGCTGCGGGTTCAGCGACAAAGCTCTTTTATAAGACGCAACCGCCTGCGGACGCTTGCCGAGCAGCTCGTACACAACGCCGATGTTGTTCTGAACCTGGGCATTAGCCGGGCTAAGAACAGCCGCCTGCTTGAACGCTACCAGCGCTTTCGAGTACTGCTTTAGATTTTTGTAGGCGACCCCACGCTGGTTCTGGATTGCCGCGTCGTTCGGGCGGGACGTCGCAGCGAGATTGTACTGGGCTAATGCGCTGACATACTGCTTCTGGGTCATGTACGAATCAGCGAGTGCAGCCCGTGTATCGGTGTCGTCAGGCGCAAGTGTCAGCGCCGACAGTCGGGACTGGTTGGCATGAGCATAGTCTTTCTGTTTCACGTATAGATCGCCGAGACGGCTGTAGAACGGCGCAGTTTGTGCATTCTGCGGCAGCTTGGCCGCGCCTGATGACAGCAGCGAAATTGCTTCGGCAGTTTTGCCCCGGTCTGCTAAGAGGGCGCCGAGCGCGGTCTGGATTTGGGGGTTGCTCGGGTCTCTCGCAAGTGCCGACCGGTACGACGTTTCGGCATCCGCCCCGAGGCCCGCCTGCTGCTGCAAAACACCCTTGTTGTACGGTGCGGCGGCGCTTTGCGGCTGGAGCGCGGCGGCGGTATCAAACTCTTTAATGGCTTGCGTCGGATCAGCTTTCGCGGCATAGCACTCACCGAGGGCAAAGTGAGTGTCGTATTCGGAAGCCGTATCGAGCTTCGGGCTGACATCAGGCCCGAGGGCTGACGTCAAGCAAGCAATTGCGGGGTCGTACTGACCGGCCTTTGCGAACAGCTCGCCGGCAGACAGC
>JAYVVR010000302.1:0-3807 GCA_043786835.1 Armatimonadota bacterium
CATTATACCGGCTGCCGCTTCAATTTGTCAAACTCTGAAAGCAGGGAAATCCATGTTACTTCGATCTGCCCTTAAGAAACTGTTCAGGAATCCCGCAAGAGGCCCCCACCCCCCACCCCGCCCCCACTTCGTGGGAGAGGGGAGTCAGAGTTCGGACTCCCCTCTCCTGTCGGCGCCCCCTAGTCGCCGATCCTCTGTAATCGTGTTCTGCACACTTTTGACTCCCTGCCTCAGCACGGCGGTTTTTGCCGATACACCAAGTGTGTTTCTTCCAAATGCGGTCTATGCAAAGCCAAATGCGCCGATTGAAGCGCGGGTCAGCGACCTGCTCAGGCGGCTGACACAGCCTGAAAAGCTGAGCCTGCTGGCGCTGATCGGGTACGGCGACCCACAGAAGCTCAATCTGCCGGAGATCCCGCGCCTCGGCATTCCAAGCCTGCGGACAACCGATGCGCCGGAGGGGATCCGGGATGGGAAAGCGACAGTGTTCCCGATGGAAGTCGTCATGGCGTCGTCGTGGGACCCGCTGCTTGTCCGGCAGATCGGAGCAGCCGTCGGCGAAGAAGCAAAAGCCAAGAACCGGCAGGTGGTTTACGGTCCCGCCGTCAATATCCAGCGGACACCCCAGAGTGGGCGATACTTTGAAAACTTCAGCGAAGACCCGTTTGTAGACACGCAGATGGCAATGGCCTATATCGGCGGGATGCAGAGCCGGGGCGTTGCATCGTGTCTTAAACACTTCATCTGTAATGACGAGGAAACCGACCGGCATAACATGAATGTGGTCGTGGACGAGCGGACGCTGAGAGAGATTTATTTGCCGGTCTTTAATGCCGCCGCGACAAAGGCGCATGTTTGGGCAGTCATGCCGGCGCTTGGGCAGATCAACGGCGAGTTCTGCGCCCAGAGCAAACCGCTGCTGCAAGACTTGTTTAAAACCAAATGGGGATGGAACGGGCTGGCTATCTCCGACTGGGGTTCGGTGCATGACACTTCTTCGAGCATCAACGGCGGCACCGACATCGAAATGCCGCAGCCGGACCACTACAGCCCCGTCTCGCTGCGCTTTGCGCTGGAGCAGAAACGGATCACGCAGGCGCAGATTGACGATGCCGTGCGCCGTGTCATCCGGCTCATGGTGCGGACAGGACGGCTCGACCCGCCGAAAGCGCCCGACCTCACTGCCGTCAACAGCCCGGCTCATCAAGCGCTGGCCCGGAAAGCGGCCCAGGAAGGCATTGTTCTCCTAAAAAACACCGACCACTTTCTGCCCCTGCCAAAGACTTTGAAGTCGGTGGTTGTGGTGGGACCGAACGCGCAGGACACCCAGCTTGGCGGGCGATGGAGCGCCGATATCACCCCTTTTTACCGAGTCTCTATTTTAGACGGCATCAAGACCAAGCTTGGCACGAACGCGAATGTGTCGTTTGACCAGGGCTGCCCGCGCACCGGACTGAGTGCGCCGGGTGCAATTGACCATGCCGCCGCGCTTGCCAAGACTGCCGATGTCGCGATTGTCGTGGTCGGCACAGACAACACTTACGAGGGTGAGGAGCTGGATCCGCCAGACCTGCACCTGCCGGGGGACCAAGAGAAGCTGATTGAAGCGGTCGCCGCTGCGAACCCGCACACGCTGGTCGTCCTGAACTGCGGCACCCCGCTTTTGGTCGCGGGCTGGCTACCGCATGTCGCGGGGCTTTTAGAGACGTGGTACTCGGGGCAGGAAGCCGGAAATGCCGCCGCCGACATCCTCTTCGGCGACGTCACCCCGTCGGGGAAGCTTGCCGGAACCTGGGCCAGTCGCCGCGAAGACTATTCCGATTGGGGCAGCTATCCGGGCACGAACAGCATTGTCCACTATTTAGAAGGGATAAGTGTCGGCTACCGGCACTTCGACAAGAAGAAAATTTCGCCGCTTTTCCCATTTGGTTACGGCCTCTCGTACACAACATTTGTTTACAGTAAGTTAATTGTGCCGTCCAAAGTCAAAACCGGCACCCCAGCAGCGCTCACAGTCGCCGTCCAGAACACCGGCACACGCGCAGGCGATGAGATTGTCCAGTGTTATGTCCATCCCCTCACTCCGAAAGTCAGCCGGTCTGTGCGCGAGCTAAAAGCGTTCACGCGGGTCTCGCTGCTGCCGGGCCAGACGAAAACGCTTACACTCACACTTCCTCCGAATGCGTTTACTTATTGGGACATCAAGAAACACGACTGGCAAACCGATCCCGGCGCGTATGCACTCGATATTGGGGCATCCTCCCGCGACATTCGCCTTTCGGGGGTTGTGCAGACCGGGTACACTGTGTCTAAAGTGAGACACCATCATGCCTAAACTCCCCCGCAAGCCGGACTCCGCGAAGCCCGCATTTACAACCAAGCCAGCGGCAAAGAAGCCGTTCGCGGCTAAAACGACCATGCCGAAGCCGCCGAAAGTCGCTGCGCCGAAGCCTGTCGCCGCCGCTGCCGAGCCTGAGCCAATCGGAGAACTGCCGCTGTTCTCCGATTTAGCCCTCTCCGAGCCGGTCATGCGAGCGATCAATGACCTCGGGTTTGAGGCGCCGACCCCGATTCAGGCCCGCTCCATTCCCGTGCTGCTTGCCGGACGCGATTTAATCGGCCAGGCTCAAACCGGTACGGGGAAAACCGCCGCGTTCGCCCTGCCGCTGATTGAAAACTCCGACCGGGCAAACCCTGCTGTCCAAGCGTTAATACTCGAGCCGACCCGCGAGCTTGCCATTCAGGTCGCCGGCGGCATTCTTGCGCTTGCCAAGCACACTGGCCTGCGGGTCGTGCCTGTCTACGGCGGTCAGCCCTTAGACCGTCAGTTCCGTGCCCTGCGGGACGGCGCACATATCGTCGTCGGCACGCCCGGACGCCTTTTAGACCATTTGCGGCGCGGGACACTCGTTGTGGACCAGGTCAAAATCTGCGTTCTCGACGAAGCCGACGAAATGCTGGCGCTGGGCTTCCTGGAAGACATGGAAACGATACTCGCCGAGCTGCCCGAGCAGCGTCAGCTTGCATTCTTCTCGGCAACCATGCCGCCGCGTATTGCCGCCCTGACCAAGCGCTTTTTGAAAGACCCTGTCCATATCGCGATTGATGCTAAGCGGCGCACGGTTGAAGCCACGAACCAGACTTATTATGAAGTCGCGCCGGGCAGGAAGCTTGAAGCGCTAGCCCGTGTGCTGGACATGGAAACGCCGGGTCCGACGATTGTCTTCTGCCGTACCCGCCAGGAGACAAACGACCTCGCCGATGCCCTGCGCCTGCGCGGCTATAGTGCCGAAGCCCTGCACGGCGATTTGGGGCAGGCCGACCGGGACCGGGTCATGCGCCGTTTCCGTGAGGGCCTCGCCGACCTGCTGATTGCCACCGATGTCGCCGCCCGTGGCCTTGATATTGACACAGTCACGCATGTCATCAACTATGATATCCCGTGGGACGTGGAGCAGTATATCCACCGAATAGGCCGGACAGGCCGGGCCGGACGCACCGGGGACGCGATTACACTTGTCGAAGGCCGCGAGCGGCGTCAGCTCAAAGCCATTGAGCAGATGACCGGCGCGGTTATCAAGCCCGCCCGTATTCCCACCGCCGCCGACATCGCCGCCCGCCGCCGGGACCTCTTTCAAGAGTCCCTGCGCGAAACACTCATCGCCCGAAACTTTGACAGCCACCTCGCCGCCGTCGAAGCCCTGTCCGAAGAATACGACCCGTCGGAGATTGCCGCCGCCGCGCTCCAAATGCTCTGGACTAACCAGCACTCCGGCCCTGCCGACGCCGAAGAAGAACTGAACGCCG
>JAYVVR010000303.1:0-3806 GCA_043786835.1 Armatimonadota bacterium
TATGCCGCCATGCTGTCCTTGAAGATGAAGAACTACGTCTTAGTCGAGCCGAACGGCCACAAAATATTCAAAGGCTCGTCGCTGCGATCACGGGCCGACGAGCGTTTCGGGCGCGTCTTTCTGACCGATGCCGTCAACCTATTATTAGACGAGAATCCTGACCAGCTCTCGCACTTGTATAAAGACTTGATGGACAAAATCGAGGCGGGCCTCATACCGATAGAGCTGCTGGCAAAGCGCGAGCGTGTCACCGACAAGCTGCTGTCGTCGGAGATGCGAAAACGCGCCGCCGAGGCCATTAAAGGCGCGGGCATTTCGCAGGGTGAGTTCGTGTCGCTGTACCAGAAGCGCGATAAGTCTCTTGGTTTAGTGCAGGATTACTCGAAAGACGAAGACACCGACTATTACGCCCAGAAGCTGTACAAGTTTGCGGGACGCCTGAAAGAAGCCGTCGGCGAGGACAAATTCGACACGCTGTTCCCCAAGCCTGTCCCGGTTGCCAAGCGCCCCGACCCGTCTCAGATGACGATGGATTTGTTTGGGTAGGAATTGAAAGCGGAACGCCCGGCCCTTGCTGGAGGGGGCGCGGGCGACACGCAAGCTGCCGGAGATATAATAGTCTACCGCGGACTGGCCGATCTGCCGTGCGGACAGCCGGAAGAAGGGTACTCAGCCGATAATATATGCGGAGACTTTTGCAAGCACCGTGTCAGGATCGAGCGGTGTGTCAATGCCGTGGTTTGTCGAGGCCAGGGGTGCAGGCGGAGCCGGTGTTCCCGATGTCAGCACTCCGTCCATCAGCAAGCGGTTCTGGACCGCTTGCAGGGTCGCCGTGTGACGTGCCTCAGTCCCCTGAATGCTTGCCGCTGCCGTCGAAAATAGCTTTGTGCCGAAGTGAGGAATCGCCCCAAGATAGGCACCAGCGCCGGTTGCCTCAACATCGATCAGAAGGGCCAGGATTTGTTCGCGGTTCATCGTCTCGACCCCGAAGCTGTACATTTTCGGGCGAATGCCGATATGGGGGAAGATGCCGTCGATTTTCAGCGCACCGCGCAGGAAGTCCCGATGGGCGATTTCAACAGAAGCAAACTGGATGATGTGATGCACGTCCAGCTCATGCAGCCCCAAGTTCAGCCCTGGGATCGCCGCTCCTTGCCATGTCGTGCCGCCGGTCGTCAGCCGTGCGACGCACTGGCGATAAAGCTCGGATTCCAGATATTCCAGGGCAAGGGCGTAATTTAGGACGCGGACATCCGCCTTCAGGTTTAAACCCGGCAGCGCCAGCAGACCCAGGGTTGGAATATCGCCGAAGGTCAGCGTTTTTGAGGGTTTAGGAGCAGGCTGAGCGCCTGCCGGTAGAGGTCAGCCTCTAATATTTCCAGGGTTAATACAAAGTTCAGAACCTGTTCGTTTTTGTGTCTGCCGGGAATACCCGGCATGTTCTCGTCATTAGGGACTGTCATGATGTCTAGAAAGTCTACGCCGGTTGCGTGGACAGGGGGAGCACTGAAAAGGCTGAGGGCAGCAGCACCCAATCCCACGGCTGCTATGCGTCCGAGAAAATTGCACCGGGTGGGTTCATCTTCCTGAAGTTTTTGAAAGTGAGTCATAGTATGTTCCTTTGGGTTGTCAATACCCTGCCGGTCGGCAGCCTAAAATCCGAAAGACTGGCTTGTTACCTCCTGTGAGTAGGGCTGCCAACTTAGTAGGGCTGCCGACACGCAGGCAGGGACTTTCTTGGGACAGCAATTGCTCGTCAAGAGATTCGGATCTCAAATCCGAGTTCTTGTTATAGATGATCGACTAAGTGAACTACCTCGCCCATTTTCACATCGCAACGCAGCTTTTGACGCCGATTCTGCCGCTGCCAGAATATGTCGTGGGAGCGGCACTGCCGGACCTTCTGCCGCTGGCCGAGCGCCGTGTGCGCCTGCGCCCGGCCCAGGTCGCATCGTCGGAAACGGACACCAGGTTTGAGGCCGCGCTTGCCGCCGGCGTCTTAGCGCATCTGGTCACCGACGCGGCGTTCCACAAGACGGCGGCGTTTGCCTCGGCGCAAGCGGAAGTCAGCGGCTTGCTGGCAGAGGCGGCGTTTGTGGGAATGCGTATCCGCCGGTTCTTCGTGGCTCATGTCCTGACCGAGATAGCGCTGGACGCTGCGATGCTCCGTGCCGAGTTGTTCCTTGCTGACCGCTTTTACGACGCGTTTGCCGCTGCTGATTTTGAGCTGATCCGGCACTGGACGGAATCAGTTACACAGCGTCCAGTGCCGGATTTGACTTTTGTGCTGACACGGTTTCAGAAGTTCCAGTACCTGCGGGAATACGTGGGTGACGGCGGAGTGGCGACAGGCCTCTCCAATGTGTGCCGCCGGGCCGGGCAGGACACATTCGACGGCGAGAACTTTGGGCGGCTTGTTGGGGTCGTCAGGAAAGTCGTAAGAGTCCTGCCGGACTTCGTTCCGGCGATCTTCTCGGAAACAGCGGCAGGAATTTTGCAGGGGGGCGTTGAACACGGCCTTTATCACAATAACGCAGCGGGTGAGGTCATAACATGGCGGACAGAGTAAAGATGGCGATTATCGGCACCGGCGGCATGGCGCAGGGGCATATCGAGAGGCTGCTCTCAATACCGGAGGTGGAAGTGGCCGCGTTTGTAGACATCAGCCCACAAGCGCTGGAGCAAACCCAAAAGCGGCACGGCGATGCCGCCGCGAACATCCCCACCTTCGCCGACTACAAAGAAATGCTGGCGGAAGTCAAGCCGGATGCCGTTCTGATTGCAACCCCGCACACGCTCCATTTCCCGATGGCGATGGACAGCCTCGACGCCGGCTGTCATGTCCTGCTTGAAAAGCCGATGGTGAACAAAGTCACCGAAGCCCACGCGCTTTTGAAGAAGATTGATGAGACAGGCAAGGTCGTCGGACTGGGTTACCAGCGCCATACCCTGCCGCATTTCCGGTACATCAAAGAAAAGATCGCGTCCGGCGAGTTCGGCGAGGTCCAGTTTATCGCCGCCTTGCAGCAGCAGGGCTGGGCCAAAGGGACCGCCGGGTCGTGGCGTCAGGACCCCGTTCAGTCCGGCGGCGGCCAGATCAACGATAGCGGCTCGCACCTGCTGGACATCGTGCTGTGGACGACGGGCCTCGCGCCCAGAGAAGTCGCGGCGTTCATGGACAACCGGGGAACGCCCGTTGACATCAATAGCGCTCTGTCCATTAAATTTACGAACGGCGCACAGGGCAATCTCTCGGTGGTCGGGGACGCGGCGGGGTGGTACGAAGACATCACGATTTGGTGCGATAGCGGCACGTTTTATGTTCGGAGCGATGGCACATTCCGGGTGCAGGGAACTGACGGCAAGACATTCGCGCCTGATTTGTCGGAGATGCCTGTCATATCAAACATTGATACGAACTTTGTCCACGCCGTTCTGGGAACCGAAGAGATCGTCGCCGCGCCGATCAACGGCCTGCGGACAATCGAGCTGACTGAAGCCGCCTGGCAGTCGGCACGAAACGGCGGCAAAGTCACGCCCGTCATTCGCGCCTAGCGGCATGGCGTGGATGATCGCGAGAGACCAAATACAGACAAGGGAGGGCGAACACAAGGTTCGCCCCTACGGGGCTTGGAACAGGACGGTGTGAGTAAGTAACCCCCGCCTAAAGGCTAGGGGCTTTGCCAGTCATGAAAGGCTATGCCTCTAATGCCCACCGTGGCTCGTGCCGACTTGAGGCCCTCTTACGGCGGCCCGTGTCCAAACAGGGCAAGCCCTGTTAGACCACCTGCAGGCCCGAAGGCCAA
>JAYVVR010000304.1:0-3802 GCA_043786835.1 Armatimonadota bacterium
GCAAAGATGCAGACCAATTAACCATAAACGCGAACCTCTGTCGGCAAGTATACCAGCAGAAGGCGGCGTTCCTGCCTAGACCAAAATAACTTTGCGCCGGGTCGGATTGACGGCAGAAAAACAAGGGTAGATTGTGTCATAATCAATTACTTTCCCCGTAGTGACTTCGAACCCTAGAATGAGGTACGACCCTAGCCATGTTCAAACTTCCCTTGTTTCAGAAAGGCACCGGAACGCCGGAGCCGACTAAGCGCGAGAGGCAGCCGTTCAGCCGCCAAACGCTCACGAAAAACGCCCGCATTGACGGCGCGACGGTGACCGAAAGTGTCTGCCCGTACTGCGCGGTCGGCTGCGGCCAGCATATTTACACCAAAGGCGGCCAGATTATTGACATTGAGGGCAACCCGCACTCGCCCATCAATGAAGGGACGCTCTGCCCGAAAGGCGCGAATGTCTTCCAGCTCGCTAAAAACCCGAACCGAGTGAAAAATGTACTTTACCGTGCGCCGTATGCGACAGAGTGGGAAGAAAAGCCGCTCGACTGGGCGATGGAGCGGATCGCGCAGAACGTCTACGAGGCCCGTGAGCGCGGCTGGGCCTCAAACGACGATGACGGACGGCCCATCAACGCGGTTCGGAACATCGGAACGCTTGGCGGCGCGACACTCGACAACGAAGAAAACTACCTGATCAAGAAGCTGTTTACCGCCGGGCTCGGCGTGTTATCGGTTGAAAATCAAGCTCGCATTTGACATTCTGCTTCCGTGCCCGGTCTGGGCGCGACATTTGGCCGCGGCGCGGCCACGCAATATCAGCAGGATCTTCAAAACAGCGACGCGATTTTGATCATGGGTTCGAACATGGCTGAGGCGCACCCTGTCGGCTTCCGCTGGCCGATGAAAGCGAAAGCCAAAGGGGCGAAGCTCATGCATGTGGATCCCCGCTTCACGCGCACGTCGGCGATGGCAGACCAGCACGTCCAAATCCGGGCAGGCTCAGACATTGCGTTTTTAGGCGCACTGGTCAATTATGTCCTGACGAACGAGCGCTGGTTCAAAGAGTATGTTTTGGCGTATTCCAACGCGTCCACGATTGTTGATGCTCGGTTCCAGGACACGGAAGCGCTGGACGGACTGTTCAGCGGCTACGATGTCGAGTCGCGCTCTTACGACCCAGGCGAAGGCCACTGGAGCTACAAGCAGCCGCCCGGCAGTGAAAAGGCCGGCACCGACAGCGACCAGGGTAAAACGGTCCGCAAGTCGAGCGGCGTTCACGGCTACGGCATCGAAGGCGGGGCCAGCACCCATTCGTCGCCGCAGACCAACCAGTCCGACTCAAAAGCCGGGCATATCGAGCGCGACGAGACTTTGCAGGACCCGAACTGCGTCATGCAGCTTTTGCGGCACCATTTTGAGCGCTACACGCCCGAAATGGCGGCGAACATCTGCGGCTGCACGGCAGAGCAGATACTCAAAGTGGCGGAAACGCTCTGCGACAACTCCGGGCGCGAGCGTACCAGTGCCATTTCCTACGCGGTCGGCTGGACGATGCACACGACAGGAGTTCAGATTATCCGCACAGCGAGCATTCTGCAAATCCTGCTCGGCAATATGGGCCGGCCCGGCGGCGGGATCATGGCATTGCGCGGTCATGCCAGCATTCAAGGCTCGACGGACATTCCGACGCTGTATGATTTGCTGCCTGGCTACCTGCCCCAGCCGACGTCCGATCCGACCCATGACACACTAGAAAAATATGTGGAAATGGAAGGGCTGCCGACCGGTTACTGGGTTCACTTCAAAGAGTTTATCGTGAGCCTGCTGAAAGCTTATTATGGCGAGGCAGCGACGAAAGAGAACGACTTCGGCTACCACTGGCTGCCGCGTCTCGACGACGATTACTCAATGATCCTCGCGTTCCAGCGAATGACCAAAGGCGACTTCGACGGCTACTTTTTGTTTGGGCAGAACCCGGCAGCAGGGGCAGTCAATGCCAAAGTGGCCCGCGCCGGCCTACGCAATTTGAAGTGGCTGGTGGTTGCGGACTGGTTCGAGACGGAAAGCGCGGTCTTTTGGAAGAATGATCCGACCGGGCCGCCGGCAGACCAAATCGGCACCGAAGTCTTCTTTATCCCGGCAGCCTCGTCGCCGGAGAAAGAAGGCTCACTGACCAACACGCAGCGGCTTATTCAGTGGCACGACAAAGCGATAGACCCGCCTGCCGACTGCCGCTCCGATCTGTGGTTCCTTTATAATCTCGGCAAGCGTCTGAAAGAGCTGTACGCGGGGTCAACTGCGCCAAAGGACCTGCCCATCCAGCACCTGACGTGGGACTACGACCAGGATCACCCCGAGCGGCTGCCGGACGGCACGTTAAGCCGTATTGTCGGCGAGCCGGATGCACTCAAAGTGCTTCAGGAAATTAACGGGTATCATACGACCGAAATAGACCCGGAGACCGGTAGGTTTAAGCTGCTGTCGGGCTTTAGCGACTGCAAGGACGACGGCACAACGGCGTGTGGCGGCTGGATTTACTCGGGGGTGACGCCTGCGCCCGGCGTCAACCGCGCTCGTGACCGGGTGCGTACCCCGGACAATCCGACTGACCCGAAGTGGGGCTACACCTGGCCGCACAACCGGCACATTCTCTACAATCGGGCGTCGGCAGACCCCGAGGGAAACCCATGGTCGGAGCGCAAAAAGCTGATCTTTTGGAACAAAGAGGAGAAGAAGTGGGACGGCAATGACGAGCCTGACTTCGAGATCAACAAGCCGCCGTCATATCGTGCGCCGGTAGATTCAGTGGGTTTAGACGCGATTGGCGGCGACCAGCCGTTCATCATGCACCCGGACGGGCTGGCCTGGCTGTTTGCGCCCGGCGGTACGAAAGACGCGCCCCTGCCGACGCATTATGAGCCGGTTGAGTCGCCTGTTCGCAATTTACTCTACTCTCAAGCGCAGGACAACCCGACAACGCGCTACTTTGACGACCAGCCCGGCAATGCGCTCGCGCGGTACCCGGAGAGGGACTTCCCGGTAGTCGGGTGTACGTTCCGTGTGACGGAGCATTATCTGAGCGGGCCGATGTCGCGCTTCAACTCATGGCTGAATGAGCTGATGCCGTCCATGTTTATTGAGATCAGTCCAGAGCTTGCCGGGGAGCATGGGATTGAAAACGGCGGCTGGATGGTTTGCGAATCGAAGCGCGGCGGGATTGAAGCGAGAGCATTAGTCACGAAGCGTCAGAAGCCCATGCTGATTGACGGCAAAATTATTCACCAGGTCGGCATTCCGTTCCAATGGGGCTTTGCCGGCGAAGTGGTCGGCAGCAGTGCCAACGATTTAACGTCGCTAGTCGCTGACCCGAATGTGACGATGCACGAGGCGAAAGTCTTTACCTGCCGTGTCCGTGCCGGGCGTCTGCCGGGCCAGCCGACGATGCCCACCAAACCGGAGCATCGCTGGGCAAACCGGGAGCCGGTTCCAAATACCGAAGCCGGTGCCCAGCCGGAAGGACATTTGGAGCGCGGCATACGCAAAGAGGGGCCGAAGAGATAAAGTCGAAGTTCCCCTCGCCCCCAATAATGGGGGAGCATGATGAGGATAGAGGCAAGCCCTCTGACTCTGGCTCCCCCATTATTGGGGGCGGGGGGGACTTCTTGAAAGCACTACCATGATACAACTTGAAATGCTTCGTGCGGAGGCAATCCACAGCTTGACTAACGCGTTTCCGCCACAGCGGACCGAAGTCCCAAGTCCTGGGCTGGATGGAGAGGGCTACACGGGCTTTTTCACCGATACCA
>JAYVVR010000305.1:0-3790 GCA_043786835.1 Armatimonadota bacterium
GACAGAAAGAAAGTCCGGACCCGGCTCTACGTCGTCATCTAAAAAGACAACTACCTCGCCCCGCGCGTTCTCGATGCCGTTGTTGCGGGCACGGGCCGGACCACCGTTCGGCTGGAACACCGGGCGCAGCGTAAACGGCGAAGTTTTGGCATACTGGGTCAAGAACGCGTCCGTGCCGTCCGTGCTGCCGTCGGAAACGACCACGGCTTCAAACTGCGACGCCGGGTAGGTTTGACGTGCCAGCCCGTCCAGTGTCTTTTGCAGGCTGTCTTTGCGGTTAAACGTCGGGATAACGACGGAAATAAACAAGGTAGGGTTTTGACTCATGGCGTGTCCAGCACTCGTATCAGCTTGGCGGGAACGCCGCCGACCAGTGTGTTCGGCAGGACATCTTTTGTGACCACAGCCCCCGCCGCGACCACCGCACCAGCACCGACCGTGACCCCCGGCAGCAGTGTCACCCCGGCGGCGATCCACGCACCGTCTTCCACCCGCACCGGCAATGCCTGGACATCCCCGGCCCGGAACTCAGCCGATCCAACCGCATGGCTTGCCGTCACGATCACCACATGGTGCCCCAGCGAGACCCGGTCACCGAGCGTCACCGGTCCGGCAGCATCCACAAACAAAGGGCTGTTCAGGAAGCAGCGTCCACCGATTGTGAAGTTCCGGCGCGGGTCGCCGGACATGCCGAACTGAACCGGCCCGGCAATCAGCGTGCCTGCTCCGATCCGAAGCCCTGCCAGGCGGTACAACCGTGTCCGCAGCCGTGCCCCCGCTCCGACCGGCCAGCCCGACAGCAGACGGTCCACTGTCCACAGGCGAAACGGCAGGACGCCCATCTCGGACCGCAGCACCAACAGCAGTTTCGGCAGGAATCGGCTCATCGCGTCTGCATCGCTTCACACGCCACCGGGACCGGACTGCTTGCACCCATCGCCGCGAGTATCCGGCGGTTCGCGGCTTCCAGCGTGTATTGCTCTTCCATAAAGCGCCGGGCGTTCGCCCCGATCCGGGCCGCAAGCGCCGGGTTTTCAAGCAGTTCTTTGATGCGGGAGCGCAAAGCGTCTGCATCGCCCGGCGGCACATAAAAGCCAGTTTCGCCGTCAATAACATAATCGGAATGCCCGGCGATCATCGTCGTGACAACCGGCTTCCCCATTGCCATCGCCTCAGCAATCACGGCGTAGCCGCAGGCATGGACGGCGTCGTAGAGCGGCACGACTACGCAGGCTGCCTGGGCGTAAAGCTGCCGCAGGCCAACATAATTGCCGTAGGAGCGGGCTTCGACGTTCGGCGGCAACTCCTGACCGACAATGTCCAGATCACTCTGAAACCAGGTGCTGTCCGCCGCGATTTTAGCATCGGCATCGAGGCCCGCCACTGCAGCGGCAAGGGTTTGGTAGTCCCGGTTTGCCATGCCGGCGCTGACCACAAGGTTTGGAACCGTCTCGATACTTTGGTCAGGCTGGAAAAAGCGCGTGTCTACCCCATAGCCGATGTTGTGGACACGAACCGGCGGGATTTTATGCACTGTCATCAATCGTTGCGCCAGGGACTCGGATAAGCACAGGAAATGGAGATCCATCGCGCCGCGCAGAAAACTCAGCGCCAGACTTCCCTTGCGGGACCCTAAATACGACCCGTGCGTGATCACATAAACGGGTAGCGTGCCGCCGGAAAGCCTCTGCACCAGCGCCAGCGGCAGGCCGATGTCTTCCCCAGTCGTCAGCGCTCCGCTTAATCCGCGTATCTGCCGACTCAGCACGGCCAGTCCCCAGTAACCACCCGCCCGCCGGGCCAGCGCGACTAGCGGAGACTTTGACGCCGCCGCGTCGCCGAACGACAGCAGGCGCATCGGTGTGTCCCGCAACATCTCTAAATACTCGACGCGCGGATGCTCGCCCCGCGCGATCTTCCCCGCAAGCGACGAGTCAAACTCCCCGCCAAAGAAGAAAGCCGTTCCTAAAGCCGTTTCTTCGGTCATGGTGTCTCCCGTACCACGTCCAGCAGCACCTGCCCGTAGACCAGATCCGGACTTAGCCGTGCAAAGGCCAGCTCTAGTCGGCGGCGCGTCTTGGACGGCAAACGATAAACAACGGACGGTAGCCAGACGACGCCGCTTTCTTTCACAATCTTGAACCCTTCCCGGCGCACGAGAGCGCAGGCGGTTTGGGGCGTGAAGAAATGCACATGGGTCCGGTCGAGCGGGCCGGTCTCGGTGTATTCAAACTGGCCGCGCAGGATCTTCCAGCGCAGGGACCAGTGAATGATGCTCGGCACACAGATCAAAACATGACCGCCGGGAGCCAGCAGCGGCGCGATATTCCGCAGCGCCTGCTCCGGCGAGGTCAGGTGTTCCAGAACATCCCCGAATAGGACAAAGTCAAAGCTGCCGCACTCTAAGTCGGCGACCGTCGCGGGGTCCAGAATGTCTCCGCCCAGCACCTCTTCGTAGCAGCCTCGCTCCCGTGACCGCTCCGCCGGCTCCGGCATATACTCAATGCCGTGAACGCGGCAGTGCTGCTGCCGGACAAGATACTCGCCGACATAGCCGGTCGCGCAGCCAACTTCCAGGACACGCTTGTTTTCGCCGATAATGCCGCCGAACCACGCATTCTTGTTGCCGGGGTCATCGAAACCAGCGGGATAATCATACTCAGGCACGTTTATTCCTCTCTCATCAGGCCCGCTTGGCTAAAATCTGCCGGACCATCGCACTCTCTTACAAGGTGATGCAAGAATCCAGCACATCACGCCGTAAAGCGGATCAGCGCTCTGCTTCAGCCGCGCGGTACAGCCGGGTCCGGGGGTCAACACTTACGCGCAGGCTGGCCGCGAAGCCCCGGCACAGGCCGCCCAGCAGCGCGGCGTCGTTGTTGGGCCGCCGCAGGGCCGCTTTCGCCCCCGCCCGCGCCGCCAGGTGTAGCAGCGCCGCCAGCAGGCGCCGCACCGCCCAGGCGTCGCCGCAGCGGGCATGTTTCGCAAAAAAGGCGGCTTCTCCCACCCCATACTGGTGCAGAACCGAGGCCCAGTGGTCCGGCGTCCGCCACGCCCGGTGCCAGAGAGTCAGGGCCGGACGCAGGGCCGCACGCGCCCCGGCTCGGCGCAGCCGGTACACGAAATCCCCTTCCTCGCCCGCCGGGAACGGTCCCCCGGGTCCCATCGCCGGATCAAACACGAGGCCACGCGGCAGAAGCAACAGGGCCGTCCGGCGCAGGGCCATGTTTGCTCCCATGCCGCAGACCTCTCCCAGCCGCAGGTCACGGGAATCGGAAAACGCCCAGGCGGGAACGCAGACGCTGTCAAGATCAGGAATGGCAGGCGACGGCAGAACTTGGCCAAACAAGACATCTATGTTCGGCTCGGCCGCAAACTCAGCCGCAATCTTTTCCAGCCAGTCCGGCGGGGCATCGCAGTCATCATCGGTGAAGGCCAGCAGCGGCCCGTCGGTCTCGGCAAGGGCGAGGTTCAAGGCGTGGGACTTGCCGCGCGTCTTTGTCGGCAGGTACCGGAGCGCCGGACACGCGGCGGACAGACGCGCGGCGACCGCCTGCGTCTCGGTTCCATCGCTTTGGTCCACGAGCAGGACTTCCCAATCGTCCCGCAGGGCCGCCAGCACGGTCGGCAGACATTGGGAAACATCGCCGGGCCGGTTCCGGGTACAGATGATAACAGAGATTTTGGGGTTAAGATTCATAGCTCAATATTTGTGGTAAGCATCAGGCACCAGTCCGGAATTTGAGCATCTGCCGGATTAACTGAACATCGCGCGGGTGCAGGCAGCGGA
>JAYVVR010000306.1:0-10527 GCA_043786835.1 Armatimonadota bacterium
CCGGGATGTCTTCAGTCAGGTCCTTGCGGTTGCGCTCCGGCAGAATAATTGTCTTAATCCCCGCCCGCTTTGCCGCCAAGACCTTCTCTTTGATGCCGCCGACGGGCAGCACTTTCCCCGATAGCGTCACCTCGCCGGTCATCGCAAGCGCTGGCTTAATCGGGCGGCCCGACAAGAGAGACGCAATCGCGGACGTCATCGTGACACCGGCGCTTGGGCCGTCTTTCGGGACCGCGCCTGCCGGAACATGAATATGCAGATCCAGCTTCTCGTAGAAGTCCGGCGCAATATGAAGCGCGTCGGCATGGGCGCGGACATACGACAGTGCCGTCTGCGCGGACTCCTTCATCACGTCGCCTAATTGGCCCGTGAGCTGAAGCCCCTTGCCGCCGGTCATCTGGGACGCTTCGATAAAGACAACGTCGCCGCCGACCGGGGTCCAAACCAGGCCCGTCACGACGCCCGGCTGCTCCGTGCGCTCGGCCACTTCCTCGTACTCAAAGCGCGGCGAGCCGAGATACTTTTCGACTTGCTTTGCGTTAATCGTCATCGGCGACTTGCGCCCGTCGGCGAACTCGCGCGTCGCCTTCCGGCAGACCGCCGCGATTTGGCGCTCCAAAGACCGCACGCCCGCCTCTCGGGTGTAGCCGCGCACCAGCGCTTTGACGCCGTCCTCGGTGAACTTCACGGACGTCAGGCCATGCTCACTGATCTGCTTCGGCACCAAATGGCGCACGGCAATCTGCACCTTCTCTTCTTCCGTGTAGCCCGAAAGCTCGATAATTTCCATTCTGTCGCGCAAAGCCGGCTGAATGGTGTCAAGCTGGTTTGCCGTTGTCACGAACAGCACTCGGGACAGGTCAAAGTTGACATCCAAGTAATTGTCGCGGAAGGTCGCGTTCTGCTCCGGGTCCAGCGCTTCCAGCAGTGCCGATGACGGGTCGCCTCGGTAGTCCGCCCCGACCTTGTCAATCTCGTCGAGGACAAACAAGGGGTTGTTGCTCTCAGCCCGCTTGATGCCCTGAATAATCTGGCCCGGCAGCGCTCCGATATAGGTGCGCCGGTGGCCGCGAATCTCCGACTCGTCGTGCGTGCCGCCGAGGCTAATTCGAACGAACTTCTTACCCATCGCCGCCGCAATAGATTTTGCCAGCGATGTCTTGCCGACACCGGGAGGGCCGGTCAGGCACAAAATCGGCTGCCGAATGTCCCCTTCAGGCTTGAACTTGCGGACCGACAGATACTCCAAAATCCGGTCTTTGATCTTCTCTAACCCGAAATGGTCCTCGTCTAGCTTCCGTTTAACGCTCGGAATGTCCAAATTATCCGGCGTGGACTTGTCCCACGGCATGGCAACCAGCCAGTCGAGATAGGTCCGGGTCGTCGTGTAATCGGGCGCACCCGGCGACATGCGCTGGAGTCTATCCAGCTCCCGGTTCGCTTCTTTCAAGGCATCTTCCGGCATGTGCGCGGCTTCGATCTTTGCCCGCAGCTCGTCCATCTCCTCGCCGCGCTCGTCGCCCTCGCCCAGCTCTTTCTGGATCGCTTTGAGCTGTTCGCGCAAGTAATAATCACGCTGAGTCTTGTTGATCTCCGACGACACCTGCGACTGCAGCTTCGAGCCAAGCTCCAGCACCTGCACTTCGGAAGTCATCAGCGTCAAAAGCAGGTTCATCCGCTCTTTCAGGTTGACCGTCTCCAAAATACGCTGCTTGTCTGCGGCAGAAATTGGCGAGTGGGCGGCAATCAAATCCGTCATTACCGCCGGGTCGTCAATGGACGACGACAGGCCGGCCAGCTCATCGGGCATATTCTGAGACAGCGCGACCGTCTTGCGAAACAGGTCTCCAATCGAGCGCTTCAGCGCCTCAATCTCGATCTTGTCTTCCGGGGCGATCTCGGTCTTGGCATCCAAAACTTTGACCCGCGCTTTTAAGTACGGCTCCTCGCTCGTAATCTGCTGGATCTGAATCCGTGCAACGCCCTGGACAATCATCCGAATGCCATCCGGCACCTTCGCCATCATGCGGACAATCACGGCGACACCCATCGGGTAAATATCGGCGGCCGTTGGGTTCTCGACCGAACTGTCCTTCATTGCGACCACACCGATAATCCGGTCCCCGCCGGACACGGCTTCGTCTACCAGCTTGATTGAGTTCTCGCGGCCCACCGCAATCGGTGCTACTAAGACCGGGAAAATGACCGTATCACGCAGGGGCAGCAGCGACAGCTCTTCGGGAATCGGCGGATGGCCATCCCCTTCGGAGTTAATCTGCGACACAATCTGCTCGGCGACCTCGCCTTCAATCGGCATATCTTCCGCAACCGCGTCCACCGTCGTACTTATCTCTTCGTTGCTATTTGTATCGGACATAATTATTTGTAGTCCTCGTTCTCTCTAAAAGGATCTTCTTCCGTGCTGATTGGAATGATCTGTGGCTGAACCGCTTCCGGGCTGCGCTTCTTCGGCAGGGTCACCAGCAAAAAACCTTCACGGTATGACGCTTTAATCGCGTCTCTGTCTAATCGAATCCCGCTCGGCAGGCCGACTGCCCGCTCGAACGGTCCAAAATAAATCTCCATCTGATGACAGCGCGAGCGGCCTTCCCGATCTCGGGCGCTTTCCGACCGCGACCCGCTGATACTCAGGAGCCGGTCATCCGGCGACAGTGAGACCTGCAAATCGTCGGCCTTGACCCCCGCCAGCTCAACTTTCACCAGCACGGCCTCGTCTGTTTCGTGAATGTCAATCGGCGGCTGCCAGAAGCGGCCTGCGCCGCCGGCGGGGATCGCGAAAAACCCGCGAAACGCTTCATCCGACAACTGCTGCATTTCACGCTCCATCTGCCGGATGATGTCGCGGTAATCATTAAACGCCATACGTTTGCGTCTCCTCTATTTTGGATTAAAAACTGCTGCCGTGTCCCATATTACCCAAGACAGCTACTCTTAATCTCCCTATTTTTCGGAAGTTACTTGAGTTTGGTACGCTCAATCAGAAGAACGCAGCAGGAGAAACAATAGTTCCCGGCGTATTGTGCTTCCATGGCTATCCCGCTGTTTATTGTTGTATTCCTCATCATCGTTTGGCAGCTCTGGCGCAGTCGCTCGAACACAGGACTGAAAGAGATGAACGCTGGGGTACAACTGGTTCAGGAAAAACGCTACGCCGAGGCCGAAGCCCACTTCCAGCAGCTCCTGACCAAGCGCCTGCCGCCCGGCGTCGAAGCCGATACCCGCCGCCGTCTTGCCGACACGCTGGACGTTCTCGGCAGACCCGCCGAAGCCAACGCTGAGCGCGAATGCGTCCAAGCCATCATTGCCAAGAACCCGCGTGATGCCAAAGCGCAGGAAGCGCGAGGCGATCTGCTGAAACGCAAACACCAGTACGATGAGGCTTGTGAAGCATTCATAATCGCTCTTGAAAAGACGCCGGCATCGAACCGGCCTGGACGTGCTTTGATCATGGCGAAACTCGCGCTTGCTCACTACGAAGCCGGACGCCCTGCTGAGACCATAATCTGGGCTGAGATCTCGCTTACTAGCCTCCCAAACCCCGGAATACGGCGCAGCATGAACGGCATGGCCGGAATAAGCTATTTGGGTCAAGGTGATTTGGAACGAGCGGAGCAGTATTGCCGGGAAGCACTTCGGCTCTCCGATCGCGAAAGCAATCCGCAAGATGCAGTCCGGTATTTGGGTGCACTTGCCGGTACCCAGTATAAGCAGGGCCAATTCCAAGAAGCAATCGTGGCCTGTCGAGAGGCACGGGCAAATCCTGACGGACCATCAGAGGTCCCCTATGTTACGGAAATGGAATGCCTGCGCGAGATGGGGCATTTTGAGGAGGCGCGAGAAGTCATGACGCAATGGCGTAGCGCCCTAGTCTACCCACAGCCTTCTCTCCAAAGGCGAATACACGCGATTGCTGACTTCGCCGCCGCAGGCATTGAAGTCCGGGCGGAACAGCCGGACGCCGCCCTGGCGTTTTTGGAACAAGCGCGTTCAGGGTTCGAAGCAGAGGCCGGGCTGACCGAAAATACCTGGCCGCCTGCTCCTCAGAAGGGGGATGATAAAATGCTGCTGTGGTGCGATGCGACTCGAGTAGCCGCCCTTGCTCAGCGCGGCGATGCCCAAGAAGCGCGGCGGCTGTATGAGGACGTTTTGTGCCGCGTCTTGGACTTTCCTGGAGATCGCGGCACCAATCTTGGGACCTACAGCACATTAGGCCGCGCCGCATTTATTCTTGGCGACCTCGCCGAATGCAAAAAGCTGCTCAATGTCTATCTTGACTGGAAGCCCTATCCCGTTGGCCTGCTGTCGGCGCAGTACTGGCTCGGCGAAACCCATCTGCGGCTTGGCGAGACCGACGCCGCCCGCGATTGTTTTAGGCAAGCCGCCGCGCCGGGCATTGACAGCCTCGATGCCCGGCGGGCGGCGGCGCGGCTGAGCGAGCTTGGCGGGTGAAAAAGAAATACGGGAAGAACCATGTCATGAATGGCACGGCTATTGGGCGAAGACGCCGCAAACTACGCCTTCGGCGCACTCGGATTATGGTCTGAAATCTTAGCCCCGAGGCTTGCGCTCGGGGTACAATGCGCCTATGCAAATTGGAATTATTGCCCTGCTGATTTTGGGCGGCATCGGCCTCAGCCTGCAATCCGCCGTCAATGCGCGTCTGCGGGACGCGGTGGGAGCGCCGGTTTTGAGCGCGTTGATCTCGTTCGGGGTGGGGGCGGCTGCGCTTGCGTTCATGCTGGCGTTGGGCATCTTGGGCCGGGGCCGGGTCTCCGCGTCGCTGTTCACGGGCAACCCGTGGTGGATGTGGATCGGCGGGCTGTTCGGCGCGTTCTACGTCGTCCTGGCGGTCGTCGGCGTCCCGAAAGTCGGCAGCGCGGTCGTCATCGCCTGCGCCGTCTTCGGTCAGATCGCCGCCGCCCTCGTGCTGGACTCGTTCGGCTGGCTCGGCGTCCCCCGCACCCCGCTCAATATCTGGCGCATCGTCGGGGCCGTCCTCCTCGTGGCCGGCGTCCTCCTCATCCAGCAGAAGAAGTAGGCTTACCCGGACAAAAACTCTGACTTCCCTCCCCCCTCGGCTGAGGAGTGACAAACCCTGCGCCCTGCGGAGAACACAACGCGGATTTGACAAGCCCGCGCGATTTAAGTTATAATCACCTGCATGTTACTCCTCTGCGACCTTCCGTGTGCCTTTTACGCTGAGCTGTGCTGCGCCTGCTGCGCAGCAGGTGCTGAGACCCGATAACGTGCCGCAAACGACTTCGCCAATGACTGATTACCCCAGCGCTGAACCGCAGGCAGGCCGAACATCCGACGAAATTATTGTAGACGGGGAACGTCTGCGCTTGGCCTTCCGGCGGCAGGGGCGGCTCTGGCTTCTTTTAGGACCATTCGGGGCCGGCCTGCTTCTTCTGCTGCTGGCGGCACTCATTCCGCGCACCTACACGGCAACAACTTCAGTCGCGCTTCAGCAGTCGTCCGGCAGTGGCTCGGCACTGGCCCTCTTGACCGGCGGGGGTGGCAGCACCAAACGCTACCTCGGCGTTCTCAAAAGCCGGGCGCTGGCTGCCGCTGTCGAGCGCCATGTCCAGCTTCGGCAGCTCTACGGGGCGAAAACGTTCAAGACTGAAGAAGACGCCGTTGAGTTCTTGATGAAGAGTGTCAAGCCCGACGACAGCGCGACCGATGGCCTCCTGTACATCGGTGTTTCCCTGCCCGGCCCGCCGAAGATTGCCGCCCGCAACACGCCCACCGCTGACCAGGCGGCGAGTGTGGCCGCAGATGCCGCCAACGCCTATGCGCGGGGGCTGAAAGAATACTACGCCACCAGCGATACCGACCAGGGCGCAGTTCTGCTGCGCGGGGCCGATAAAGAAGTCCGCTCGGCCCGTGCCCATTACGACGATGCCCTGACCCGCTCGCTAGATTTCACGCGCGGCCTGAGCCGGGTTGACCCGCGCTCGTCCCCAGCGCTGTCTGCCGGCGCTTCGCTGCTCTCTGCTGCCGGCGGGAGTGCGTCCCCCGATGCGTCTACGGCGGCGTCGGGCCTCGCCGGGCTGTATGCGGCGCTGAACCAGGTGCAGGCGGAGCTGAGTGCGACCCAGGCGGTCCGAGCAACCGGACAGGCACTGATCGGAAGCCAGCTTCGCGATTTGTCCCGTGTCCCGACCGACGATCCCCTGCTGGCCGACGCCCGCAGCCGCGTCACCCAGGACCAGGCCGAGTATAATACGGCATCGCGTTTGTTTGGCCCGGAAAACCCGCGCGTCGTATCGGCTCAGGCCCGGCTTGGTGTAGACCAGGCGGTTCTGACCCGGCAGGTTGAAGGCGTCAAACAGAACTTGACGACCCCGGACATCCGCAGCGCCGAGCAGATTAAGGGCCTTTCCGCCCGGCAGGCAAAGCTGCTTCAGCAAATCGCGTCCGCCCAGCGGCACCTCGGGGTCAGCCGCCAGCTCTCGGGAGAAGCAGGCCGCTTGCAGGCGGAAGTCGGCATTCAGCTTGCCGTGCTTCAAACCACTCTCAGCGAAGCCGCTAAAGTGCGTCTCCAGAACGCGTCATCTTTAAGCCGCATGACCGTGATTGATGCGGCAATCCCGCCGAAAAGCGGTGAGCCAGGTCTGACGAAGCTGGCCGCCATCTGCGTTGGACTGGCTGTTCTCGCGTTTCTGACCTCTATCGTCTACGATTATTTTCGGACTGCGCCGAAGAGCCAGAGTGCGGAAAGAGTGCTATGAACGTAGTTATACTGGCCGGCGGCCTTGGAACGCGCCTCGCTGAGGAAACTGAAATCAAGCCGAAACCGATGGTCGAAATCGGCGAGCATCCGATTGTCTGGCATATTATGAAGTCGTATGCGTCTTACGGCTTCAGCGACTTTTTTCTTGCGCTTGGCTACAAAGGCGAGATGATCAAGCGCTACTTTCTCGATCATCACTCGCTCGGCGGCAGCCTCCGGGTCAACCTGGCGAGCGGCGTAGTCGAAGACCTGGAAAAAGACACCGAAGACTGGATTGTTCACTTGATGGACACGGGCCTCAAAACCCAGACCGGCGGGCGCATTAAGCGCTTGGAGCCGATGCTGTCCGGCGGGACATTCATGGTGACCTACGGCGACGGTGTCAGCAATGTCAGCTTGCAGGCTGTTCTGGATTTTCACAAAGCGCACGGGAAAATTGCGACAATTACTGCCGTTCGCCCGCCGTCCCGCTTCGGCGGCCTTGTGTTCGAGGGCGATCTAGTGAAAGAGTTCAGCGAAAAGCCGCAAATCGGTGAAGGCTGGATTAATGGTGGCTACATGGTGCTGGAACCGGAAGTCTTCCAGTATCTCACAGATGATAATAGCGTCTTGGAAGTAGACGCACTGGAGCGGCTGGCGTCGGAAAACCAGCTTGCGGCATTCCGGCACGAAGGCTTCTGGCAGTGCATGGACACGCTGCGCGAGAAAAAGATTTTAGAAAATCTGTGGCAGTCGGGAAAGGCGCCCTGGAAACCATGACGGATATGTCGAATAGCAGTTTTTGGCGGGACCGCCCGACGTTTGTGACCGGTGCGACGGGCCTTGTCGGCGGCTGGCTGGTGAAGTCGCTGGTGGCTGCCGGCGCGGATGTGGTTTGCTTGGTGCGGGACTGGGTTCCCGACTGCGAGCTGGTGCGCTCCGGCGTTTACGACAAAGTCAAGGTCGTTCGCGGCGACGTTGTGGATCAAGCTCTGCTGGAACGAGCGCTCGGCGAGTACGAGATTGACACGGTCATTCACTTGGCCGCCCAGACCATTGTCGGCATTGCCAACCGGAACCCGGTTTCGACCTTTGAAGCGAACATTCAAGGCACCTGGTGTTTGCTGGAAGCCTGCCGCCGTTCCCCGAAAGTCAAGCAGATCGTGATCGCGTCCTCGGATAAAGCCTACGGCGACCAGGAAGTTTTGCCGTATGATGAGACGACGCCCTTGCAGGGCCAGCACCCCTATGATGTCTCGAAAAGCTGCGCCGACTTGATTTCGTATACCTACGCGAAAAGCTACGACTTGCCGGTGACAATTACCCGCTGCGGCAACTTTTACGGCGGCGGCGACCTGAACTGGAACCGGATAGTTCCTGGCACGATCCGGTCCATTTTGAGGGGTCAAGCGCCGGTTATCCGCTCCGACGGCTCGTTTGTGCGTGACTACTTTTATGTCGAAGACGGCGCGGCGGCGTATATGCTGCTGGCCGAGCAGATGGCCCAGAACCCGAGCCTGCGCGGAGAAGCGTTTAACTTCTCGAACGAGCTGCAAGTGACGGTCTTAGAGCTGACCGAGAAAATACTCGCCGTCATGGGATCAAACCTCACGCCCGATGTCCGAAACGAAGCGTCCAACGAAATCAAGCACCAGTACTTGAGCGCCGCCAAAGCCCGCCGGATGCTTGAATGGACGCCGCTGTATTCGCTGGACGGGGCACTTGAAAAGACAATTGCATGGTACACTGATTTTTTGACCGTGTGACAATTTAGAAAGATTTGTGATGACTGCAAAAGCCGATGCGCTCCGGGCGCAGATTGCCGATTTGGTAGTGGAGTACCATGCCGAAGCGTTCGCCCCGCAGCCGTTTGTGCCAGGCGTTTCTCCCGTTCCCGTTTCCGGCAAGGTCTTTGATGCGGTAGACGTTCAGCATCTGGTAGACTCCGGGCTGGACTTCTGGCTGACGACAGGCCGGTTCGCCGCTCAGTTCGAGCGCGAGTTCGCCCGCTTCTGCGGCGTTCGAAAAGCCCTGCTTGTGAACTCGGGGTCGTCTGCTGACTTGGTTGCACTGACGACGCTGACATCGCCGGCGCTTGGCGAACGCCGATTGAAGCCCGGCGACGAAGTCATTACAGTCGCGGCAGGCTTTCCGACGACTGTCAACCCGATTATCCAAAACGGGTTAGTGCCGGTCTTTTTAGACGTCACCATTCCCGACTACAACTTAAACATCGATCAATTGGAAGAAGCGCTTTCGCCGAAGACCCGAGCGTTGATGTTTGCCCACACGCTCGGTAACCCTGGCAACATGACGGCGATTAGCGAGTTCGTCAAAAAGCACGACCTGTTTCTCATTGAAGACTGCTGCGACGCGATTGGCGGCACATATAATGGTCAGAAGCTCGGCACGTTCGGCGACATCGCCACAGCGTCGTTTTACCCCGCCCACCATATCACGATGGGCGAAGGCGGCGCAGTTTTCATGAACAATGTCAAGCTCAAAGTCCTCGCCGAATCATTCCGCGACTGGGGTCGCGATTGCTTTTGTCCTCCCGGACAGGATAACACCTGCGGAAAACGCTACGATTGGCAGCTTGGCGATCTGCCCTGCGGCTACGATCATAAGTATACCTACTCGCATATTGGCTATAATCTCAAAGTGACCGACATGCAGGCGGCGGTCGGCGTGTCCCAGCTTAAAAAGCTGCCCGAGTTCATCGAAACCCGGCGGCGCAATTTCGCGTATTTGCACGCGGGGCTTCAAGACTTGCAGGAGCATTTGATTTTGCCCCAGGCGACGCCGAACTCTGAACCAAGCTGGTTTGGGTTCCCGATAGCCGTCCGGCCCGGCGCTCCGTTCACGCGGGACCAGCTTGTGCGGCATTTGGACAGCAAAAAAATCGGCACACGGCTTTTGTTTGCAGGCAACTTACTCAAGCAGCCGGCGTATGCGAACATCGCCCACCGAAAGATCGGCGAGTTAAAGAACACCGACTTTGTCATGAACAATGTCTTCTGGGTCGGGGTCTATCCGGGGCTGACCGACACGCACAAAGACTATATGATCGAAACGCTCTCAGCCTATGCCCGGTCAGCTCGGCGTGAGCTGGCGGTGGTCTGAAGAGCGCATGAGACACCCGATTGTCGAAGAAGATTTAGAGAGGATTTTGGGGGGCGACCTGCCCTGGGACACTCTTGACGGCAAAACAGTTCTCGTGTCCGGGGCAAACGGGTTCCTGCCGGCGTACATGGTCGAAACGCTGCTCTGCCGTAACGAGCGGTTGGGGCGGACTGCCACGCAGGTGTTGGCGCTGGTTCGCAGCGAGGAACGCGCCCGGCGGCGGTTCGCGGCTTATGCCGGGCGGGACGACCTGCGTTTCATTGTGCAGGATGTCGCTTCGCCGGTGACGGCAAATGTGCCTATCTCGATCATCATTCATGCGGCCAGTCAGGCCAGCCCGAAATACTACGGATGCGACCCTGTCGGTACTCTGTCCGCCAACGTGTTCGGAACCGCAAACCTGCTGAGATTCGCAGCGGAGCAGAACGCAGAGCGGTTTTTGTTTTTCAGTAGCGGCGAAGTCTATGGACAAGTTCGGAACGATCAGGTGCCGACGCGTGAAGATGACTATGGGTTGGTGGACCCGACACAGGTACGGGCCTGCTACGCAGAAAGTAAGCGCATGGGAGAAAACTTGTGCGTTTCCTGGCATCACCAGTACGGGGTGCCAGCAGTGATTGTGCGCCCGTTTCATACTTACGGGCCGGGGATGGCGCTTGATGACG
>JAYVVR010000307.1:0-3785 GCA_043786835.1 Armatimonadota bacterium
TTGTTTCGTTTGTTTACAGTGCGTGGGAAGTCGCAAAGGGCGGCGTCCATGTCTACTTTGATACCGCCGACATGCTGGTCGCGCTGGTGCTGGTTGGAAAGCATCTCGAAGCGGGCGCACGGCACGATGCAACCGGGGCGATCGCGCTTTTGTATAGTCTGCTGCCGAGTAAAGCCACGGTCAAAGCGGCGGATGGGCGGGAAGTGTTGGTCGCGCTCGGCAAGCTCGGTATCGGCGACAGCGTGGTCGTTCGGCCCGGCGAGCGCATTCCGTGCGACGGGCGGGTTACGGACGGCGCGGCATTGGTGGACGAAAGCCTGCTGTCCGGGGAAGCCCGGCCGGTGGCGAAGCGTGTGGGGGATGAAGTCACCGGCGGCACGGTCGCGACCGATGCGCCGCTATTGGTAGAAGTCACGCGCACCGGCGCGGACACAACGCTTTCACAGATGATTGGACTGGTCGAAGAAGCGCTGGCGGCGAAGTCTCCGGTGGAACAATGGACCGATGCTATCTCGCGCCGCTTCGTCCCCGCGATGATTGCGCTGTCGGTCGGCACGGCGCTGGTACTGGCTCTTATGGGTCACTCGGCTGCCGATTGTTTAGTTCGGGCTGTGACCGTGCTGGTCATTGCCTGCCCGTGTGCGCTTGGCCTGGCAACCCCACTGGCCGTCACAACCGGGGTCGGTGCGGCGGCCGCTCGGGGCATTTTGATCGGCAATACCGACGTTCTGCAAATCCTGCCGCGCGTGACCCACCTGCTGCTTGACAAGACCGGCACACTCACTGAGGGGCGGTTTGCCGTCCGTGAGTTCACCGGAACCGAACGCGATCTCGCCGCGCTGTCCGCTCTGGAGGACGCCTCGGAGCACCCGCTGGCCCGTGCTCTGGTCGCCCATGCGCGATGTCTTGGCGTGAGGGTGGTGCCCGTGGCGGACTTCGCCCGCCACGAAGGGCAGGGGATTACAGGGACGGTTCACGGCGAAAGCTGGTTTGTCGGCAACCGTGCGCTGTGCGTGGCCCAAAACGCGGTTATCCCAGGCGCACTCGAACAGGCCGCGCAGCCGGCGGAAGCGATGGCGCTGACGGCGCTGTTTTACGGGGTTGGCTCCGAAGTGCGCGGCTTGGTCACACTCGGCGATGCCCTCCGGCCCGGCGCGGCGGACGCTGTCAAAGCCCTTCGCTCTGTCGGCCTGACGCTCGAAGTTATCAGCGGCGATGCCCGGACGACGACCGATGCGATTGCCCGGTCGGTCGGTATTCCAGAGGCCACGGCGCAGATGTGTCCTGCCGACAAAGTTTCCCGTGTCCGTTTGGCGCAGGTCAATCAAGTCGTTGCGATGGCCGGCGACGGCATCAACGACGCCCCGGCGCTGGCGCAGGCGAATGTTGGGATTGCATTCGGCTCCGGCACCGAGATTGCCCGCCGCGCCGCCGACATTACCCTTATCGGTGACGATTTGATGCGCCTTGCAGACCTGTTCACGCTGGCCCGTCGCACCGCTAAAATCATTCAGCAAAACCTTTTCTGGGCCTGCCTTTACAACGCCGTCTGTGTTCCGCTGGCGGTCGCTGGCGTCATCAAAAACCCCATCTTTGCCGCCGCCGCCATGCTTGTCAGCTCCCTGAGCGTCGTCTTTAACTCCCGTCGTTTAGGGGGAATACTCAAGCGGCCAGAGTAAGCGGTTGCCGGGATTACACAAAAAGTAAATGAAAATGGCATTTCTGCTGGGACGTTTCCTACAAAGTGTCTGGTAACATGATCGCGACCCTAAATCGCAGCACTAATTCGTTGCCCTGAGAGTTATCTCTCAGCACAGAAAGCAGACCAAGATGTATTCACCACGCACTTATCTCTCCTTCGCCGCGTTCGCCCTGCTTGCCGCCTCGCTTCCTGCCGCTGCGGTCCCTGCCATTGGCACCAAGCAGGTCCACTTCCATGACATTACTGGAACAACCGGCGTGTCCATTACCTACTCCAACGGCACGACGACTTTCACAGAGAACCATGTCGCAGCCGGCGACTACCATCTGTCCGTAGGCGGCGGCCCGCTGACCACAGGCTTCTGCACGGATTTGTGGGACGAAGTTTTCGTTCCCGAAACCTGGACGGCAACCGCGCACCAGACCTCGGCGGCAGATGGATTAGCGTCTGCGTCGTCGTATTACCAGGTCGCCCCGTCGAACATCAACGCGATTGACTTCATCGGGCAGAACTATTCGGGGGCATCGGACGCCCAGCAGGCCGCCGCCCAGCTCGCCATTTGGGATTTGGTCCAGGGCGGCGGGGTTACCTTCACGGACTCGGGCTACGCCTGGACCGGCAAGTTCAGCGCGTCCGGCGTGAACACCGCCGACGTCTACGGCATCGAGCAGGCGGCGCTCGGCGCAAAGGGGCCGTCGGGGTCGCTTTGGCTGCAAGCGGTTTCCGGCTCGCAGAGCAAGGGCGGCCGCCCGCAGGACTTTGTCACCGCCGGCAGCAGCGTCGGCTCTCACGGGGAGCCTGCACCGGTTCCCGAGCCGTCGTCTTTGGCGGCGTTCGGCGTAATGAGCCTCGGCCTTGCCGGCCTGCTTCTCCGCAGCCGCAAACGCCGCGCCGCATCCAACGCCTAGCGCGGATTGCCCCTTGATCTTCCCGGCAGGGATCGGGTAGGATCGGATCGCCTTTGTTTTAGGAGATTCCGACCCTTGCCCGACCTGCCCCCCGATCTATTTTCCCGCCCCGGCTACCCTGACCCGCCGCCGCCCTTCTACGCCAGTCCCGACGACTCCCTGCGTCTGTATCAAGCCGACGCGCTGGATCTCCTGCGCCGGATGGCCGACGAATCGGTGGACATGATTTTCGCCGACCCGCCGTACTTTCTCTCAAACGGCGGCATAACCTGTGTCAATGGCCGCATGGTCAAAGTGGACAAAGGCGGCTGGGACAAAAGCACGGGCATCACCGGCGACCACAACTTCA
This sequence comes from Armatimonadota bacterium, assembly GCA_043786835.1. Lineage (GTDB taxonomy): Bacteria > Armatimonadota > Armatimonadia > Armatimonadales > Capsulimonadaceae > JANXMY01. Next base: position 2,960 of record JAYVVR010000307.1, read on the forward strand.
ACCTGCTCTGGCTCGCCCAGTGCCGCCGCCTCCTGACCCCGAACGGCACCCTCTGGGTCACGGGAACGTCCCACAATATCCACAGCGTCGGCTACGCGCTTCAAGTCTTGGATTACAAGATACTCAACGACATCGCCTGGTACAAAGTCAATCCGCCGCCAAACCTCGCCTGCCGCTACTTCACCCACGCCACCGAAACCATTCTATGGGCCGCGAAAAGCGTCAAGAGCCGCCACACCTTCAACTACGCTGACATGAAACAGCAGAACGGCGGCAAGCAGATGCAGTCCCTATGGCAAATTACGCCCCCCGGCAAAAGCGAGAAGCGCCACGGCAAGCACCCCACCCAAAAGCCCGAAGCCTTGCTGAAGCGCATTGTCGAAGCCTCCACCCACCCCGGCGAGCTAGTGCTAGACCCCTTCTGCGGCTCCGCCACCACCGGCGTCGCCTGCGCCCGCCTGGGCCGGAGATTTGTCGGCATTGATATGGAAAGTGAGCATTTAGCACTTGGCATCAAGCGTCTTGAAGATGAATACTATCATAAAACAGTCAGCCTTGATTTTTCCAAAGACGACCAAGAAGCAAGCGAAATGGAATGAACATTCTCGAATGGCCGGAATCTTAGTTCCACGAACACTAGGAGTTTAGGAGATCAACTTGGATACAGCATGGGAAGCGATTTTTAAGGCATACAGCATCGACAAACATAACTTTGATACTATTCCGTATCCCATAACTGCAAAACAGATCAAAGCCGCAACAACACACTTCAAGGCAACTGGTGAGAGAGAACCACGTATCCTTTGCAAACAAGACACAAGAGAAA
>JAYVVR010000308.1:0-3778 GCA_043786835.1 Armatimonadota bacterium
CCTGTCCGGCAGTTCACCGCTGACTCGATTAAAACTTTCTTGACGCCGCTGAAGAATGCTTCTACCAAAGAAAACGGTGTTTTGACTGTCCTGCCCGACCGGCATGAAGTCGGCAATGGGTCGTTCATGGCAAGCTGGTTCCTGCCGGCCGGCGGCTCGCTTCTCGGGCAGGACATTGTCTGGGAAACCAAAGTACGCTATAAAACGCCGCCTTACTTCTGGTTCTCGCTTTGGACCGACGGCAATAAGTGGCGCTGGGACAACGGCGCACGGGGCGCAGAACATGATCTGATCGAAAGCTACGGCGAAGATTACAAATCTGAAGGGGCCGGCACAGCGTCTGGCAACGACAACTTCGACGGGCATTTGTGGCACTCGAACTCAGTGGCCGGGTCCGATACCGTGAACTACTTCACCGGTGCCTGGTGGGGCCAGGGGATGGCGGATCAAAAGATCAAAGCGTATGACGCGTCATTGTATCACATCTGGACATGGGTGTACAAAAAAGACAATTCCTATGCCATGTACGTAGACGGAGCCAAAGTCCAGAGCGGCACGGGTTACTACTGGACATTCGGCAACCGTGTCACCGATGCGCCGATCAACATGAGCTTTCGGTTTGACGGAGGGTGGGGGCACTGCTCGGTGCGTCAGGTAGACAAGCCGCTGCCGGCATCAGCTCTCGCCGGAACCTTTTACGAGTATGCCTACAGCCGCGTGTACCTGAGCCGCCCGGTGTCCGCCCGGATCCTGCCGATTGTGCCGCCGGGTGCGGTCCGGGCCGTCAACTAAATGAACGGTGGGGCAGGGGTCGCCTACAAGCAGGCACTCGCCGACGGGCAAACGCTGTACCGGCCCGATAGCTCCGGCGCGGATTACGGCACGGCACTGGGCTGGACCGCGCCGGGCCAGTGGTACAAATATAAAGTCGTCGTGCTGAACGCAGGCCGCTGCAATCTGAGCGTCCCGGCCGGCTCCGACAACGGCGGGAATAGGCGGAGTAACGGCGAGGAAGCTTCCGCGCTTTTCGCTAAGAAGTCACAAAAACCATACAAGCCAAGCGTGGGATCGGCGCTCATTTCGACGACGGAAAAGACGGCGAGCTGATGCCCGGTCTGCTCCCACACCTCCACTAAGCGCGGTGCGGTAATCATCTCCGACTGTGCTTTTTCCGTGCCTTGCCCGTATGCAATCGGCAAATGACGACGTAGCAGCTCTCGAAAAAAGACGCTGGCAGGCAGCAGGAAACGTCCGAAAACAGATCATCAGTATCCGAGACTGCAATCTCAGATCGCTCTTTCAAAAGCCCCGCGTGAAGTCGGGACAGTCCAAGCGTGACTCCCTATTTGGCGTTGACGGGCATTTCTAGTGCAAACTTGGAGACGCGGACGTGGGCGGGGATTTCGATGGGGTAAATGCCGTCGAAGCAGGCGCGGCAGAACTTGTCTTTTTTGATGCCGATGGCTTTGGCGACGCCGTTCAAGCTGAGATAGCCGAGAGAGGTCGCTCCGATCATCTGCCGGATATCTTCAATGGAGTGCTTGGCGGCGACTAAATCTTCCTGGTTTGCCATGTCAATGCCGTAAAAGCACGGATACTGGACTGGCGGTGCGGTAATTCGAACATGGACTTCGGCAGCCCCGGCGTCGAATAGCCGCTTGACGACCTGACCGGTTGTTGTGCCACGCACAATGCTGTCGTCCACCATGACCACCCGTTTCCCCGCAAGCGCTTCTTTGATGGGCATCAGCTTCATGCGAACGCCGGCTTCGCGCATCCGCTGGTCTGGCTGGATAAACGTCCGCTGAATATATCGGTTCTTGACGACCCCCTCGCCGTAAGGAATGCCCGACGCTTCCGCGTAGCCGATGGCGGCGGGTGTGGCAGCGTCAGGAATCGGCATGACTAGGTGGCAGCCGGCGGCGGGATGTTCTCGGGCCAGCTCCTGACCCATGCGGCGGCGGCAGTCGTGGAGGCCGCACCCGTACATGGCGCTGTCCGGCCGAGCAAAGTAGATAAACTCGAATAGGCAGGTCGCGTGGCGCTCCAGCGGCAGCGCCTGACGGCAGCGCATCCCGTTTTTGTCAATGACAATCATTTCGCCCGGCTCGACTTCGCGCACATAGGCTGCGCCGATTGTTTCTAATGCGCATGTCTCGGACGCCAGCACATAATGCTTGTTGTCGAGCAGCCCGAGGCAGAGGGGGCGGACGCCGTAAGGGTCCCGAATGCCAATCAGCGCTTCTTCGGTTAAAATCGCGACTGAGTACGCGCCGCGCAGGCGAGTCATCGTGTGGGCGACCGCGTCTTCGAGTGTTTTGTCCTGCTGGGTCGCGATCATGCGGGCGATGACTTCGCTGTCGTTGGTTGTGCCGAACGGGACCCCCTGCGCTTCCATTTCCGCCCGCAGCTCTTCGGTATTGATAAGATTGCCGTTGTGAGCGATCGCGACAGTGCCGTCACCCCAGGCGCAGTGAAGGGGCTGGGCATTGCGAAGAACGCTTGAGCCGGTGGTGGAGTAGCGGGTATGGCCGATGGCGATGTGGCCTTGAAGCTGGGAGAGGGTGCGCTCGTCAAAAATCTGGGTCACGAGACCCATTTCTTTGTACCATTTGATGTGGTGGCCGTCGGAGACCATGATGCCCGCCGACTCCTGGCCTCGGTGCTGAAGGGCAAACAGGCCGTAAAAAGTCAGCTTTGCGACATCTTCGCCGGGCGCATAGATGCCGAAGACGCCGCACTCTTCGCGCGGCGTATCATCGTCGTCGTCCCAGGTGGATACAGTGGCGTGTGTTTCTTCATCGAACATAACAGGACGTAGTATACCTGATTGCGCAGCGCAATTCTTTCGAAGACCTCCAAATTAGTGCGGCGATCCGGCGCTCAAAGCCACAGAATAAATTCTAGGGTTCCGATAAGCCAGTGTCGCAGCGACACAAGACCAACTTCGCTGGATGTATTATTCCTGCGTCGCCTCGGCGCTGTTTTGTTCAGCCTCGGGTTTCAACTCATGGCTTTGAGCGTGGCACGTCAGCCGCTAGCTGAAGCTTAACGCAAGCTGGCCGTGTTTGGTGACACTTTGCTGCCGTAAATAAATCTCGGCTTCAGCGGCATCTGTTCTGCGGAGGGTGTGAGTAAGATAGCCATTTGCCCAGAGATGGTCCCGTGAAATCAGCCGGCCTTGAAAGGTCTCGGCCTGGCGGGCAATCGCAATCCCGGACGCGTCTTGAGCGAGACGGACGACATCGCAAACGGACAAAGAGGGGGCAAGCTGGGCGATAAGCTGAATCGAGCCGTCGGTTCCACCGATGGCAAGGACATGGCATCGGTGGCTGCGGGCACCGAGAGTGATCGCAAGGTACGCCGCCTGGCGCAGCTCCTCGCAGTTTAGGACCGGCAGGCCACCGCGCGTGTCCCAGGCAAGATACACAAAAAGCGCGGCGTCCCGACTCTGCAAATGCGACATAATCGCCTCCCTGCTCCGTGAAATGGATTAGGCTGTGGTAGGATGAGAGTAAGGCCGGTCTTGCACCCCAATCATCTAAACACTGTGCAAGTATCGTGCCAACACATACACGCCCACAAATTATTTTCCTGAAAGCAAGTAATAATACTGATGAACAGTAATCTAGAATACTAACGGAGAACGTCGAGAGAAACTAAGAATGTATCTCAAAACCCGGAAAGAGTCCCCCTAGCCCCCAATAATGGGGGGATCGGACGAATAAAATCCGCTCCTGCTCCCCCATTATTGGGGGCCGGGGGCGTTTTGAGATAC
>JAYVVR010000309.1:0-3773 GCA_043786835.1 Armatimonadota bacterium
AAGTCTGTGCGGAGAGTACCCCAAATAGACAAGATTGTCAAGATGCCGAATGGGCTAGCAAGGTGGTACAATGCTTTCTACAAAGCCGCTTTGGAAGACCCCGTTATGAACATCGCTGACTTTAAGCACAATGACTGTTTCGCTTTGCTGGACTTGGAGGCCTGTTTCGAGTTTAAGACTGAAACGAGCATTTCATTCCAACTCGGCAGACACAGTCGAAGCCGCAACGCTTTCTCCGCTCACGGATGGCTGGACGTGCATCATCCGGTGCCCGGTGAGTATGTGCCGAAAGCCTGCCTGCGTATTGCTCTGCCGTCTAAGTATCTGCAATTTGAACACAAAGCCTTGCTTCTGGAGCAGTTCAGGGAGGTTGTTGCCACAGTGTTTGCGGCTTTGCAGATACCAGAAGGCGAAGTTTACGAGGCCCACTTCTTCACACCAGAGTATCAGCAGTCTGTGTTCGTCGAAGAGCCGGGAACCCAATACAACCAAGCGGTCCGCCAGCGGGAGCGGTAGTCCGCCAGCCGCTTTCAACCCTGTGTAGAACTGGTTTGCGTGGGACTAAAGTCCTACGCTGTGGGGCGAAGCGCCCAGTGGCCGCCTTCGCAGGTACAGGAGAGAACGGTATTCTCTGGGTCCGTGCCCGCGAAGGCGGTCACTAGGCGTCTGCGCCCCACAGCGTAGAACTTCAGTTCTACGCTCCTTCGTCAACACCTACTCAAACAGCAGTTCAATATCCTGCTTAGTCAGCGACTTGAAGAAGCTGGTTTCCGTTGAAATCAACTGGCTGACCAATGCCCGCTTGCGGTCTTGGAGCAGCAATATCTTCTCTTCGACGGTATTGCGAGTAATCAATTTGTAGACGAATACCGGGCGGGTCTGGCCGATGCGGTGGGTGCGGTCGGTCGCCTGCATCTCGACGGCGGGGTTCCACCACGGGTCAATGTGGATGACGTAATCGGCGGCAGTTAAATTCAGGCCGACGCCGCCGGCTTTGAGGCTGATGAGAAAGAACGGCAAATCCGGGTTGTTCTGGAAGTCATCTACGCGGCCCTGCCGATCCGTGGTCTGGCCGTCGAGATAGGCATACGGGATTTTGCGAGCGTCTAACGCCTCGCGGACAAGCGTGAGCATGGAAACGAACTGAGAGAAGACTAAGGCTTTGTGGCCTTCGGCGCGAAGTGTTTCCAGCGTTTCTAAAAGCCGCTCGAACTTGCCAGACGCGGCGCGGGTGTCCGGCTCGACAAGCCGAGGATGGTTTGCGATCTGGCGCAAACGCAGCAAGCCCTCTAAAATCTTCATGCGAACGTCATTTATGCCGTTTTTGTCCACGACACCGAGAATCTGGTCGCGGTAGTAGTCACGGGTCTTATCGTAGAGCTTTTTCTGGCCCGGCTCCATCTCGACTTCCAAAATCTCTTCAGTGCGCGGCGGCAGCTCGGGCGCAACCTGGTCTTTCGTGCGCCGAAGAATGAACGGGTGGACGAGCTTTCGCAGGAACGCGGCAGCGATTTCGTCATGATCCTTTTCAATTGCCCCGGCGAACTCGGTGCGAAAATGCTCGAAGTTCCCGAGCAGGCCAGGGTTCAGGAACGCGAACTGGGACCATAACTCGATAGTGGAGTTTTCGACCGGGGTTCCTGTCAGCGACAGCTTATGGTCGGAGTTCAGTAGACGCACGGCCTTCGCGCTCTGAGACAGCGGGTTCTTAATCGCCTGTGCTTCGTCTAAAATCACGTAATGAAACCGGTGCTTGCGAAGCAGTTCAATATCCCGAAGCAGAATGCCGTAAGTGGTCAGCACTAAGTCATATTCGTCAAATTGGGCTAAGTCTTTGGCGCGGGTGGCATGGGCATGGTTCAGCACACGCAGGCCCGGCGTGAACTTTTGGACTTCCCGTTCCCAGTTAAAGATCAGCGAGCGCGGCAGGACGAGAAGCGTCGCAGCGGTCGCATGGTTTGTTTCCGACAGCGACTGCAAAAATGCAAGCGTCGTGAAAGTTTTGCCGGTTCCCATGTCGTCGGCCAGACAGCCGCCGAAGCCGTAGTCATGCAGGAAGTGGAGCCAGTCCACGCCGGACTTCTGGTACGGACGCAGGGTTCCGTTGATGTTTTGCGGCAGTACCGACGGCTTAATCTCCTCAAAGCCGCGCAAATGCTCACGGCGTCGCTGGAATTCAGCATCGGCCTCGACCCGGTCGCCTTCCATCAGAAGCTGGTCCAGCAGGGTGATCTGCGCTCCTGAGAGCCGCAGCCCGTCTTCGGTTTCCTCGCTCATCGAGAATAAGTAGCGATACTTTTCAAGCCATTCTGTCGGGATTTCGCCGATGGAGCCGTCGGCCAGCTTCACGAAACGCTCACGTCGGCGGACAGCTTTTCGGACAGCTTTCAAGTCAATCTGGGTTTCGCCGAACTGAACTACCGCGTCCACGTCGAACCAGTCAATTTCCGACGATACCCGAAATGAGATCGTCGGCACGTTCCGGTTGACTTTCGCCGAGACGAGGTCCGCTTCACCGTAGATTTCATAGCCTGCCGCCGTCAGCTTCGGGATTTCGGAGAGCAGGAAGTCAACCGTGTCGGTTTTGGCACGCAGCGCATAGTGGCCCGGCTCAGAGCCGCGTTTCAGCTTATGCTCGTTCAGCGCTTCCACCCAGTGCGCTTCCAGAGTCGGCTGACGATTAACACGCACTAAAGTCAGCGAATTTGGCCTTCGCAGCAGCATGGTCTGACTTGCGGCCTTGTCGAAGTCAACTTCGGTGTCGCCGTAGCCAAAGCGCAGAGTGACGACCAGTGTTTTCTCGTCTTCGCTGAGATACAGGCGCGGCACGGGTTCGGTGGCAGCTTCTTCTTCCCACTGAATTCCATTACCCACCACCGAGACTTGTTCAGCCATCGGCAACAGGAACGTATCGAAGAACATTTCTGTTTCGTCGGGCGGCACGGTCAGGTCGGGATGGTCCAGCAGAATGGAAACGAGGCCCGCGCCATCCTCCACCGGATATAGTGTCGTTTTGGACAGCAGCCAGAGCGGGTCGGCGCTGACGACGGCGGTCTTTTCGGGGACTAGGTCAAGGGTGGTGTCGCCAAGTTTAATCGTCGGGTGCAGAACCATGCCAGCATCCGTCTGGATCAAATCCACTTCCGCCCGGCCCGGAGCCGCCGAGACCGCCACCGGCGCTTGCAGAGGATCGGATTCGCGCCCGCGAAAGACAAAACCGCCCGTGAGAAGCGGCAGAAGCGCCGATGGATTAAAAGCTTTTTCGTAGTAGAACGAATAATTTCCCTGCCCGGCCAGCGCAGCCAGTTTCAGGGCATCAGGGCCGAGGCCGAACGCCGGGACAAAACGGCGCGGGTCAATCGGAGACCGCAGCGGCTTGGCTTGCCTGGACAGTTTCTCTGACTTCACGAACTTGCTCAGAGCCGCGGCGTCGCTGAGGTCGGCGTCAGCCAGCAGGCTCAAAGGAAGAGTATAAGGAAAGATCGCCCATTCCGAGCGGCGCTCTTGCAGGCTGAAGAACAGCACATGGCGCGGGCCAACGCCGGTTGTGCGGGCACCCGCTTTGACTGCCGCCGCCAGCACCGTCTGCCATGTCTCAGGCGGATTGACCCGCAGATAATTTTTCAGGACAAGCGCGGCGGCAATCTGATGTTTGCAGACCTCGCCACTGTCGCCGCCAGACACCGGACAGTCGCAGGCGGAGCGCAGCTTACCGCCCTGCATCTCAAAGAGAACCGTATAAGTTTCGCTTCCGCGCACATCCGCCGCCGCCC
>JAYVVR010000310.1:0-3763 GCA_043786835.1 Armatimonadota bacterium
TCGTCGCTGATTGCTGTCCCTGCCAGCGCCACCGTGCCGTCGGTGGACAGCGTATTCGGGTCAAGCAGCACACGCGGCGCCGCGTCCAAAGTTTCCGACACATACAAAACGCTCTGAGGTTGCAGCCCGTTGTTTTTAGAGTAAAAGTACCGCCCGCCTTGCAGGTACGGCGACCCATAGCGCTCATAGTTCCACAGCGTCGTCAGCCGCGCTTCAATCTGCTTCCGCGCCGGAATCTTCTCGAGGAACCCAAACGTCAGCACGTTTTGGGCTTCAATCCAAGCCCGCGACTCCGGCGAGTCCGGGTCTTCCAGCCACCGATACGGGTCGGAAACCACGGTGCCGTGGTAGTTGTCGGTTTGGTCAGACTTGCGGGCTTCGGGGTAGGCAAAAGGGGAAGAAGTATTCATGCAAAGCAGTTCGGCAGGAGCGAGCGAGTTTCCTGCCCGCTGTGGCACAACAAGAGTGCGAACAAAAATAATGAAGAGGGTGAACACAAGGTTCACCCTTACGCTATTTGCGGCTGGCAATCTGTTCCAAACCCCGTAGGGGCGAACCTTGTGTTCGCCCTTCCTAATTGTGTTCGCCCTTCCGGTGGTATGTTCGCCCTTCCATCCTCATCTTGCAGCCTCTTGACATACCCAGTTTTCCTATGTATAATAAGCGCATGAAGACGCCCAGCACACCCAATTCAGCCCAAGATTACTTGAAAGGCGGCCTCGCCCTGCTGATTTTGGCGACCCTGCGCGACGGCCCCGCGCACGGCTACGCCCTGGCCCGGACTATCGAGCGGCGCACCGAAAATGCCTTGCAGCTTCGGGAAGGCACTCTTTATCCGGCCCTGCACACGCTGGAGCGCGACGGGTTGATTGAGAGCGCCTGGGAGACGCCCGCAAATGGCCGGGAGCGCAAAACATATACCCTGACCGATAGCGGCACCAAAAAGCTGTCCGAATGGACCGGCGGCTGGCAGCAGTTCGTCGTCGCCGTCGGGCGCGTACTGACCCCGGATACATTGAAGGGAGAGTTATCGCATGGCTGATGACACAGTTTCGCACCAGGTGGAAGCCTACTTGGACAAAATTCTTGCACCCTTGACACGCCAGCTTACTGCATCGGAGCGGCAAGACCTGCGGCGTGAGCTGCACGAGCATCTTCGGGGCAGAATAGGCGCATACCGTGAAATGGGACACTCCGAAGACGATTCAGTGACCGGAGCCTTACGGCAGTTCGGCGGGGCCGAGGACTTCTTGAAGCACTGGAAGCAGGACTGGGCAAAACCCACGCCGCAGACAACACTCCGCGAGATAGGGGCAGCGACCCGCACGGCCTTTGTGCTGTCGCTTTCGGCTCTTTTGGTCGCCTGCCTTGTCTCGACGGGATGGTCGCACAGCATTGATTCGAGGCAGTATGCCTGGGCACCCGCCTGGATGAATTGGGTCGGCATGGGATACACGACCTATGGCTGGGCTGGGTTCATGCTCAATTACATCGCTCTCCCGATTGCATTGGGCGGCGTGGCGGGCCGCGTTATTCCCTCTCGCGCCGCCACAGGTGTACTGGCGGCATTGTCGCTAGAAGTCGCCGTCGGCTGGTATTTCACTTTTTGCCAAACCCAGTTCCCCCTGCCTGATTTTGTCACCAGGATCATTTTAGATGCTCCTTTTCGCGTATTACTCTTGTCCACTGCCTGGCTGCCCCTCGCCTGCACCGCCGCCGCTCTAACGTCATGGCGAATGCATCGGCATGGAAGAAAGGCTCTGGCATGAACGAAAATCATAGTCGCGTCGAAGCTTATCTCGACCAGCTTCTCGGACCGCTTGCCCGCAACCTGTCCCCGTTCCACCGGGACGAGCTACGCCGGGAGCTGCGGGCGCATTTATGGGGGCGCGTGGACGCTTACCGGGAGCTTGACTACTCGGAAGACGACGCCGTGACCGAGGCACTGAAGCAGTTCGGCGGCGCGGAAGACTTCACCCGGCAGTGGCGGCAGGAATGGCGAAACGCGACGCGGTCTACAGTACGCGGCGAAGTTTTGCGGGCGATGCTTGCCGGCCTGCGGCTGTCCCTGCCGTTTCTTCTGCTGGCCTGCGCTCCTGTTGTTTTGTGGGTTTCTCTCAGCCCAATTTACGGTCATCCGCTCCCCCGACTCACTCTTTGGCTCGGAAACCACAGCGCCGTAATCGGCCCGCCGCTGGCCTGGCTGGATTTTGTGGTTTTGCCGGCTCTGCTTGGGATCGGAGTTGGCCGGCGAACAGCCCGGCGGGCCGGCACAGGGCTGTTCGCCGCCATGACAGTCGAGATCGTTCTCGGCGCACTTCTCGATGGGGCAGGCTTGAAGCTGTGGCCGCATCATCCAGCATTGAGTGATATTCTTGGACAGGCCGCGCTGCTGGAATTTGCCTGGCTGCCGATAGCCTGCCTCGCCGCCGCTTTCACTGGATGGTGGACACAGCAGCGTATGAAGAAACGTCAGATTGCTTGAAGGGTTAAGGGGCAATGCCTCTTGTGGTTGACGAGTGGGTTCACTTACTCGTTTGTTCTTTTATTCGAGCAATTGCCCACAATGCGTGTTCGCGGACCAGCGGCTCCGGGTCACTCTCGGCAGCGTGAGTAAGCGCAGGAATGGTGGCGGGGTCGCCCAAATTGCCTAAAGCCACGCAGACGTTTCGGAGCAGGCCGCGGCGCTTGGTGCGTTTGACGGGGCTGTTCTTGAACTTCTCTCGGAACGCTTCGTCGTCGAGCGCCAGCAGGGCCAGCAAATCAGGGGCAGAAAGGTCAGCGCGGGGCTGAACGGCGAGGTCGTCCGATTTAACGGCGAACTTGTTCCAGGGACAAACCGCGAGGCAGTCGTCACAGCCGTAAATACGCGTGCCGATGAGAGGCCGCAAGTCTTCCGGGATGCTGCCCTTCAGCTCAATCGTGAGATACGAAATGCACCGGCGAGCATCCAGCTGATACGGCCCGGTAATCGCACCGGTCGGACAGGCAGGAATACAGCGGGTACAGGTGCCGCAGTGGGTTGTTTCCGGCGAGTCGGCAGGAAGCTCAATGTCGAGCAAAATTTCGCCGAGAAAGAACCAGTTGCCAAGTTTTCGCGAGATGAGATTAGTATGCTTGCCGATCCAGCCGAGACCCGCCCGCATCGCGAGGTCGCGCTCGGTAATCGGCCCGGTATCGCAGTAGACTTTGCCGTTTGCACCGGGACTTTGGGATTGAATAAACGCCAGCAATGCTTCTAAGCGCGCCCAGAGCGTGTCGTGATAGTCGTCGAAGCGGGCATACCGGGCAATGACCCCCACCCCCGGCGCAAGTGCCGACCCCTGCCCCCACTCCGTGGGAGAGGGGTAAGAATTAAGAGCAGCACTCCCCTGCCCTATCATGCTCCCCTCTCCCGGAACGGGGGAGGGGTTGGGGGCCATTCCCGTTTCCGGCGAATAGTTCAGCGCAACGCAGACAACGCTTTTGACGCCCGGCAAAATGAGCGAAAGATCGCCGCGCTTCGGCTCCTGCCTGTGCAGATACAGCATCTCGCCGGCCTTGCCCTCCGCCAGCCACTGAGCGTAGTGCCGGTGATGGGGCGGCGGGGCCGCCGACGTAATCCCGCAGAGCGAAAAGCCCAGCCGCGCCGCTTCGGCTTTGATTTCTTCTGAGAGTGTCACGACGCGCCGCTCCAGGCAAACCGCAGAATGCGGTGGTTCAGCGTGTCGGCAACGTAGACATCGCCCCACGAGATCCGTCCCGGCGCAGGACGCTCCGACGG
>JAYVVR010000311.1:0-3757 GCA_043786835.1 Armatimonadota bacterium
GTGCCGGGTGTCTGTACCTAGTATAAAGCACAGTTTGTGATTTGTCAAGCACAAACTTTTGTTTGCATACGAAAAAATTGAGTAGTCCGCGAAGAAAAACGCGCAAATCAGGATAGATTTTACGCGCCAGGTAATTCTTCCCTGTCCGTGTCCGCCCTTCCTGTCCGTGTTCGCCATTCCTGTTCCTATCCATATTGCTCCCCCCTTATTGGGGGCTGGGGGGACTCCTGCCCTTGAACCCGACCACTATCTATGGTACAATGGTAATTATCGTTATTGGACACAGCTTCGCCCGAGGAGAGTAAGACCCTATGGCCGACGAAAAGCAGACACCGTACCGGGTCAAAGTCCCGGATATTGATTACTGGCGCGGCAAAATCGGCTGCCAGACCGGCTGCCCGGTTAAAACCGATGCCCGTGGCTATGTCATCGCCATCGCCGAAGGGCGCTACACCGATGCCTACGCCATCGCACGCGCCCCGAACCCGTTTGCGTCCATGTGCGGACGCATTTGCGGCGCCCCCTGCGAAGTCAAATGCACGCGCGGCAATATCGGCTCGGATACGTCCGGGCCGGTCTCTATTCGTGCCTTAAAGCGGTTCGCGACCGAGCAGTACGGCGTCGAAAATCTCAAAGACTTGCACAAGTCTTTGGAGTACTCGAATGCGCGCGGGTCGGCGTATCCCGTTCAGGACAAAGAAAAGATTGCGGTCGTCGGCGCAGGTGTCGCCGGCATGACCGCCGCGCATGACCTCGCGCGTCTTGGCTACCAGGTGACGGTGTTTGAGGAGCTGGAAGTCCCCGGCGGGCAGATGGCGACCGGCGTTCCCATCTACCGCTTATCACGCGAGCTGATGAATTTGGAGATCGCGGCTATCTGCGAACTCGGCGTTGACTTGAAACTCGGCGTCTCGGTCGGCAAAGATGTGACAATTCCGGAGCTTCGCGAACAGGGCTACAAAGCGTTTATTATCGCGGCAGGCTATATGCAGGGGCGGCCGCTGACGATTCCCGGCGCGGACAAAAAAGGCGTCCATATCGGGATTAATCTATTAAGAGAAGTCAATCTCGGCAAGCCCTATCACGTCGGCGAGAAGTGCGTGGTCATCGGCGGCGGCAACGTCGCGATGGACGTTGTCCGAATGACCGTGCGGACCCCGGTTGTCGCCGGGCTGTCAAGTTTAGGCAAGCCCAAAAACTATGCCATGACCGATATTGCCCGGACACTGGCGCTCACGGCAAAGTCAATTGACTGCATCTTCGGCGAGTCCCGCGCCCAGATGAACGCGGACGAATACGAAATCGAGGAAGCGGTCTTAGAGGGCGTCAAGTTGTGGCCTCAGCGGCTGCCGGTTGAAATACTCGGCGACGACACGGTCACGGGCATTCAGACAAAGAAAGTCAAGTCGCTGATTGATGCTCAGGGACGATTTAATCCGCAGTATATTGACGGCTCGGAAGAAGTCTTCCCGTGCGACTCGGTGATTGTTTCTATCGGCCAGATGGTCAACTGGAACTTTGTCACTGGAATCGAGGACCTAAAACGGACCCCGCGCGGCACGATTGAAGTGGACCCGGAAACACTGCAGTCAACGTCGCACCCGGACGTTTTCGCGGTCGGCGATATTGCTCTCGGCGCGCGGCTCTTTATTGACGGCATCGCGTCGGCGCAGAAATGTGCGGTTGGAGTAGACGAGCATCTCTCGGGCGTTACCCAGAAGCTAATTAAGCGCGGCTATATGCGGGCGCTTCCCATCGTCAACTACGAAATGCCGAAGAAGTACGACAACTTCATTCGCCAGGAGCCGCCCGAGCGCGAGATCACCAACCGCTCCAAAGGCTTTGAGCTGGTCGAATTCAATTACACCGAAAAGGCCGCTCGGGAACAAGGCATGCGCTGTTTGCGTTGTCATGTTAACGTGGTCTTCGATGCCGAGAAATGTATTTTGTGCGGCCTCTGCATCAATATCTGCCCGGAGAGCATTTTGAAAATGGTCCCGGTCACCGATGTGGTCGGCGACGAAGACGTGGCCCGGCTCATCGAAGCCAAGTACGGCGTCCCCCAGGACGCCCTGCGCCCGGAAGATGGCACCATTATGCTGATGGACGGCACCAAGTGCATTCGCTGTGCTTTGTGCGCTAAGATCTGCCCGATGGACTGCATTTCAATGGAAGCGTTCGAGTACGAAGAAGAACTGGTTCCGGTCTCGACCCGCACCCGGACATCCCGCCCGCCCGAGCCGTCTTTGATAGGATACAAGGGCGTTGGGGTATAATAACCTTAGCGGCCCCCTAACCCCCAATAATGGGGGGACCTGAGAAACCTGCCGCTTTGCCTCCTACTCCCCCATTATTGGGGGCTGGGGGGCCGCTCTCTCAGTAACAGCGGGCCTTCAACCCGCCTAGAAGGAAAATTAGAACATGCCTGCAACACTTGAGATGCCGACACTGGCACCTGAAACATTTATGCCCGCCATATCTGCCCCCCTGAGCCTCACCGACGCTGCCGCGGCGGAAGTGACTTCGCTGATCGCCCAGCAGGACCGCACCGACCTCGCCCTGCGCGTTTACGTTGCCGGCGGCGGCTGCTCCGGCCTTCAGTACGGCATGGCGCTCGACGAGAACATCGAACCCGGCGACGAAACCTTCGCCTTCGGCCCGATTACGCTCGTCGTTGACTCGACCAGCCTGCGCTACCTGACAGGCGCGGTTGTGGATTATATTCACACTGACATGGGCGGCGGCTTTAAGATTGAGAACCCGAATGCCACCAAGTCCTGCGGTTGCGGCTCCAGCTTCAGCGCTGGCGACGACGAAGCGTCCGGCCTCGACACCAAAGCCGGCGGCGGCTGCGGCTCCTGTGGCAGCCACTAGTCTTCGCTAATTTCTAAACGCATACCAGGGGCGGGCCATGCGGCCCGCCCCTGTCTTCTTTTTAGGAGGTTGTCATGCCAGAGACTTTAGAACAAACCAGCGCACGTTCGCTGCCCGATGACTACTGGGACGGCGAGCTTGTTCCTGCCTCGGACCCTCGTGCCACCTTTATTTCAATCAACCCTGAACGCCTCGGAGGAACACCCTGCTTTGTCGGAACCCGTGTTCCCATCAGGAACCTTTGGGATTATTTGGAACACAATAGCACACTGGAAGAGTTCTTGGACGACTTCGAGGGTGTCCCCCGCGAGGAAGTCATGGCCGCCCTGCGCCTGTCTTACCAGCGGCTTCTTGAAGGATTGCTTGTCGTCGAGCCGCAGGCTTTGCACGAGAGTCGCCTGAGTGTCAGCCATCTTCATCGGCTAGTCGCAGCAGGAGTTGTTTCAGTCAATCCCCATGTCGTCAGCGGAGCGGTTGTCTTTGCGAAGACACGGGTTCCAATTTATAACTTATGGGACTATGTGAACGCCGGGGACAGCATTGATGACTTTCTGGACAGCTTTCCAACCGTAACGCGAGAGCAAGCACAAAAAGCGCTGGGCTTGAGATAAAAATGCTCTGAACCACGGAAGGCCCAAAACATGAATATCCTTTTTGACGAGAACTTCCCACGCCCGCTGCGCCGCTTTTTCCCAGACCATCAAGTCACAACGGTGCAGAAAATGGAATGGCTCGAAGCCGAAAACGGCGACCTGCTGGCGGTTGCCGAAGCCGAGTTTGACGTCCTGCCCTCTACCGATAAGGGCATCAAGTATCAGCAGAATTTCGCAGGCCGCGACATCGCTGTAATCGCCTTGCGGACCAAAGACAACCGAATGCCGAC